>NZ_JBDOQU010000007.1:0-234765 GCF_039839375.1 Inquilinus sp. CAU 1745 | reverse complement strand
CCGTAAACGCCCCCGGGTTGGGCGGGGGGCGCCCGCCCCGCGCCAAACCGGCTCACGAACCCCAGCCGGATTGACTGTCAGGAATGTATCCGGACTAACTGTCAGGAATGTTCCCGGTTGCACAAGTTTGGTTTTTCAAAGAGCGCCCATCACGGGCGCTCTTCTTTTGCCACATATTAAGTCAATCGATTGACTTAATCGTTCGATCCACTTAACCTCTCCCCATGACCGACGCTATCGACACCACCTCCCGCGGCGACGAAACCCGGCTGCGCCTGCTCACCGCCGCCATCGAGATCTTCGGCCGCCATGGCTTCGATGCCTCCACCCGCGCCCTCGCCCGGGAGGCGGGCGTGAACCTTGCGGCGATCCCCTATCATTTCGGCGGCAAGGAAGGGCTCTACCTCGCCTGCGCCGACCATATCGGGGAGCAGATCTCCGCCCGCATCGGTCCGGTCGCGGAAGAGGTGAGGAGCCGGCTGTGGAGCGCGGCCAATGACGGGCCGTGCCGCCGGCCGCTGGAGGAGGGAGAGGCGCGCCGCCTCCTCGCGCAGATCCTGGAAGCCTTCGCCCGCACCATGGTGGCCCCTGAATCCGCCGGCTGGGCGCGCTTCATCATCCGGGAGCAGATGGAGCCGACGGAGGCGTTCTCCCGCCTCTACGAAGGCGTGATGAAGCGCATCATCGAGACGGCGCGCCGACTCGTCGGCCGCATCCTGAACGAAAATCCCGATTGCGAGGCCGTCCGCCTCCGCACCATCTCGCTGGTCGGGCAGATCCTGATCCTGCGCGCCGGCCGGGCGGCGGTGATGCGCCAGATGGAATGGGATGAGGTCGGGGACCGCGAATTCGCGCTGATCCGCGACATGATCGCGGACTCTGTGGCGGCGTTGGCGCCGCCGCCGACGGGTGGGTGAGCGATGAAGAAAGTCGTCCGCCCCCTCATAGCGCTCGCAATCCTCGGCCTCGCCGCCGGTCTCTGGTGGAGCGACATCCCCGAACGGCTGGGCTGGCGGGAGGCTGAGGACGCTCCCCTGACGCTCTACGGCAATGTCGACATCAGGCAGGTCGATTTGGGCTTCCGCGTTTCCGGCCGGATCGGGGAGATGGCGGTTGAGGAGGGCGAGGCGGTCTCCGCCGGCGATGTCCTGGCGCGGCTGGAAGGCCAGCCCTATCGGGACCAGGTCCGGCAGGCGGAGGCGGAGGTCGCCCGCGCCGCCGCTATCCTCGCCGATCTGGAGGCCGGCCCGCGCCCGGCGGAGATCGCCCAGGCCCGCGCGCTGGTCGCGGAGCGGCAGGCGAGCCTGGATGCGGCGGAAGAGACATTCTCCCGGCAGGCTCGGTTGGTGCGGACGGGCGCGGTTACCGAGGCGGCCTACGATGCCGCCCAGGCCGACCGCTCGGAAGCCGCGGCCCGGCTGGTTTCCGCCGAACGCGCGCTCGACCTGTTGCTGGCCGGCGCGCGGGAGCAGGAGATAGAGGCCGCCCGCGCCGGCCTTGAAGCCGCGCGGGCCTCCCTCGCGCTGGCGGAAACGAACCTTGCGGACACGATCCTCGCCGCGCCCGGCGACGGCGTGATCCTGACGCGGGTCCATGAGCCCGGAGCCGTGATCATGGCTGGGGAGACGGTCTACACCGTCACCTCGCGGGAGCCGGTATGGGTCCGCGCCTATATCCCCGAACCCGATCTGGGCCGCATCCATCCCGGCATGGCGGCTGAGGTGGTGACCGACACCCGCCCCGACGAACCCTATCGCGGCCATGTCGGCTTCATCTCGCCGCAGGCGGAATTCACCCCGCGTTCGGTGGAGACGCCGGAGCTGCGCACCGATCTCGTCTACCGGCTGCGGGTGATCGTGGACGATCCCGACCAGGGGCTGCGCCAGGGAATGCCAGTGACCGTGCGCTTCCCCGACGCGCGGCGGACGGAGCAATGACCGCTCTCCTCGCGCGCTTCTCCTCCGTCACCAAGCGTTTCGACGCGGACGGGCCGCCGGCGCTCGACGGGGTTTCCGGCACGGTCGCGACTGGGGGCATCACCGGACTTGTCGGCCCGGATGGCGCGGGCAAGACGACGCTGATCCGGCTGATGACCGGGCTCCTGCTCCCCGATGGCGGGACGCTGGAGGTGCTGGGACTCGACCCCGCCGCCGAGGCCGACGCCGACGCCATCCGCGCCCAGATCGGCTACATGCCCCAGCGCTTCGGCCTCTACGAGGATCTGACGGTCGCGGAGAATTTGACGCTCTACGCCGATCTGCGCAGCCTGCCGCAGGGTGAACGGGTGGCAACGTTCGATGAGCTTCTGACCTTCACGGACCTCAAGCGCTTCTCCGGCCGGCTGGCCGGGCGACTGTCGGGCGGGATGAAGCAGAAGCTGGGGCTCGCCTGCGCCCTGCTGCGCAAGCCGCGCCTCCTGCTGCTGGACGAGCCAGGGGTCGGCGTCGATCCGATCTCCCGTCGCGATCTCTGGGCCATGGTCCAGGACCTGACCCGAGAAGGCATCGGAATCCTCTGGTCCACGGCCTATCTGGACGAGGCGGAGAAGTGCGACAGCGTGCTGCTGGTCAATGAAGGAAAGCTGCTGTTCGACGGTAAACCCGCCGACCTTACCGCGAGGGTCGAGGGAAGGGTGTTCAAACTGACCCAGACGGATCGTCGCCCCAGCGCCCTGCTGGCCGATCTGCTGGAACGTCCGGGGATCATCGACGGCGTGGTCCAGGGAAAATCCATCCGGCTGGTGCTGGCGAAGGATTCCACGCCGTCCGAGGAAATGGAGCCGACGCCGCCCCGCTTCGAGGATGCCTTCGTCGACATATTGGGCGGCGGGCCGGGCGGCCGGTCGCGGCTGGCGGAGACGACGCGCAGGATAGAGGATGGCGACGGCAGCGTGATCGAGGCGCGGGGGCTGACCAAGCGGTTCGGCGACTTCACCGCGGCCGGCGACATCACCTTCTCCATCCCGCGCGGAGAGATCTTCGGCCTTCTCGGCCCGAACGGCGCGGGGAAGTCCACGACCTTCAAGATGCTCTGCGGCCTGCTGAAGCCCAGCGCGGGGGAGGGCAGGGTCGCGGGCTTCGACCTTCGCCGCGACACCGCCGCCGCTCGCGCCCGGCTCGGCTACATGGCGCAGAAATTCTCGCTCTACGGCGATCTCAGCGTCGCCCAGAACCTCGCCTTCTTCGCCGGCATCTACGGACTGTCCGGTGCGCGGAAGAAGGAACGGATCGGCCTCATGGTCGATATCTTCGACCTGGAGCGCCATCTCGGCGTCTCTGCCGGGACGCTGGCGCTCGGCTTCAAGCAGCGGCTGGCGCTGGCCTGCGCCGTGATGCACGAACCCGAAGCCCTGTTCCTGGACGAACCCACCTCCGGCGTCGACCCGATCACGCGCCGGGAATTCTGGACCCATATCAACGGCCTGGTCGAACGGGGGGTGACGGTGCTGGTCACCACCCATTTCATGGACGAGGCGGAATATTGCGACCGCCTCGCGCTCATCTATCGCGGCCGGTCGATCGCGGCGGGCTCCCCGGACGACCTTAAGGCCAGTGTCGCCGGTCCCGATCTGCCCGATCCGACGCTGGAGGACGCGTTCATCGCGCTGGTCCAGGCATCCGATGCGGAAAGGGAGGCGGCGTGACCGACGCTCCCGCCGTTTCCGCAAGTGATCGCCGCCGACGCTTCACGGCGCTGATGCGCAAGGAGACGCTGCAGATCTTCCGCGATCCCAGCAGCATCCTGATCGCCTTCGTCCTGCCGCTGATCCTGCTCTTCCTGTTCGGCTACGGCGTATCGCTGGACGCGACGGTGGTCCGGGTCGGGATGGTGGTGGAGACGCCGTCCCCGGCGGCGCGGGAACTGGTCGCCGCCTTCCGGGGCTCCCGCTATTTCGATGTGGAGACCGGGCGCGACCGCCGCGCCTTCGCCGACGATCTGGTCGCCGGCCGGATCAAGGGCATCATCGTCGTCCCCTCGGGTTTCGCCGCAGCGCTCGCCGATCCGGAGGACGCGCCGACCGTCCAGGTCATCGCCGACGGCACGCAGCCGAACACCGCCAGCTTCGTCCAGAACTACGCCCGGGGCGTGCTGGCGACATGGGTCGAAATTGAGCAGGCCCGGACGGGCGGGGAGCGCGGTCCGGTGATCGAGGTCGCCCAGCGCTTCTGGTTCAACCCCGAACTCAGCAGCCGCAATTTCCTGGTGCCGGGATCGATCGCCATCGTGATGACGCTGATCGGCACTTTGCTGACCGCGCTGGTCATCGCGCGGGAGTGGGAGCGCGGGACGATGGAGGCGATGATGGCGACGCCGGTCAGCGTGGCGGAGCTTCTGGCCGGAAAGCTGCTGCCCTATTTCGCGCTCGGCCTCGCCTCCATGGCGCTCTGCGTCGCCATCGCCGTCTTCCTGTTCGGCGTGCCGTTCCGGGGGTCGGTCGTGGCGCTGCTGGCCCTTTCCGCCGCCTTCCTCTGCCCGGCGCTGGGGCAGGGGCTGCTGATCTCTGCCGCCACAAAGAACCAGTTCGTCGCTTCCCAGGTGGCGTTGCTGAGCGGCTTCCTGCCGGCCTTCCTGCTGTCGGGATTCATCTTCGAGATCGGCTCCATGCCCGCGCCGATCCGCTGGCTCAGCCATGTCGTCGCCGCCAGCTATTTCATCCCCAGCTTGCAGACGGTGTTCCTGGCCGGCGACATCTGGGCGATGTTCCTCCGCGACATCGCGGTCATGCTGGGAATCGGGGCGGTCTTCTTCGCGCTGGCCGCCCGGAACACCCGCAAGAGGCTGGCCTGATGGGCGGTCGGATCGCGGCGCTGGTGGTGAAGGAACTGCTGGCCATCCTGCGCGATCCGAAGGGCCGGCTGGTGCTGATCGCCCCGCCGCTGATCCAGCTCCTGATCTTCAGCTACGCCGCGACGCTGGAGGTCAAGAATGTCGAAATCGCGATCCTGAACCAGGATGCGGGCCGCTGGAGCGCGGAGCTTATCCAGCGGATCGACGGCTCCCCGACCTTCACGCGTCTCGTCTATCTCCATGGGCCCGAGGCGCTGGAGGAGGCGATCGACCGGGGGCGGGTGATCGCGGCGATCCGCATCGGCCCCGATTTCTCCCGCGACATAGAGGCCGGGCGGCCGGCGACGGTTCAGGCGATCCTCGACGGCAGGCGGTCGAACGCCGCCCAGATCGTCGCCGGCTATATCGGCCGGATCGTCGACGGGATGTCACCCGCGCCGGGGCCGCGCCCGTCGATCGAGGCGCGTAACTGGTTCAATCCCAATCTGGATTTCATCTGGTACACCGTGCCCAGCTTGGTGGCGATCATCTCGCTGCTGATCGGTCTCATCGTCACCGCGCTCTCCGTGGCGCGGGAGCGGGAGTTGGGGACGTTCGACCAGCTCATGGTCTCGCCGCTCCGGACTCATGAGATCCTGGTCGGCAAGACCGTCCCGCCGCTCCTGATCGGCCTCGTCCACTCCACGGTCTTCATCCTGGCCGCGATCCTGGTGTTCGACGTGCCGCTCCGGGGATCGGTGCTGCTGCTCTACGCCAGCCTTGTCTTCTATCTGGCCGCGACGATCGGGGTCGGCCTCTTCATCTCTGCCCTGTCGGCGACCCAGCAGCAGGCGATCCTGGGCGCGTTCCTCTTCGCCTCCCCGGCGATCCTGCTGTCGGGCTTCGCGACCCCGGTCGACAACATGCCCGAATGGCTCCAGGCGGTGACGATCGTCAACCCGCTGCGCCATTTCCTGACCATCGTCCAGGGCATCTTCCTGAAGGATCTGCCGGCGGAACAGGTGATCGCCGGAACCATCCCCCTCGCCCTCATCGCCCTCTGCACCCTAACCGCCGCCGCCTGGCTGTTTCGCCGACGGATGGAGTGAGGACTGCTTTCCTCCTCCCCTGCAAGGCGGGGGAGGAAGGGGCCCATCCCGGAGGGATGGGAAGGTGGGGGTGGTGGCTCAGCCCTTGTTCAGCGCCTTGTTCAGGCCCATCGACCGTTCGACGATCATGATGATTCCGATCGTGCCGACGATCAGGAAGACCGAAGCGGCCGCCACCAGCGGGTCGCTGCGGGTGTCGACATAGCGGTAGAGCTCCACCGGCAGGGTGGTGATGCTGGGCCCGACGACGAAGAGCGAGATCACCACCTCGTCGAAGCTGACCAGGAAGCACAGCGCGGAGGCCGCGACGATACCCGGCGTCATGAGCGGCAGGGTGATGCGCCGGAAGACCGTCAGCGAATGCGCGCCCAGTGTCGAGGCCGCTTCCTCCACCGATGGCGGCAGGGTCCCCAGCGCGGTCGCCAGCACCCGCAGCGCGTAGGGCAGGGTGATGACCAGATGCGCCAGGATCAGCCCGTGGAATGTCGCGACAAGGTTGATCTCCACGAACACGATCAGGATCGCCAGCCCCAGGACGATGGTCGGCAGCAGCAGGGGGGCTGTGAAGAGCGCGAACAGCGGCTCCCGCCCCGGGAAGGATATCCGCGTGATCGCGTAGGCGGCCGGGATGGCGATCGCCAGCGACAGCAGCGTCACCACCGCCGCCAGCGACAGGCTGGTCCAGAAGGCGCCGACCAACACGCTGTTGGTCGGCAGTTCCTGATACCAGCGCAGGCTCCAGGAGGATGGCGGGAAGGACAAATACGGGTCGCCGCTGAAGCTCATCGGGAAGACCAGCAGCACCGGCGCCAGCAGGAAGATGAACAGCAGCCCGACGAGAAGGCGCGCGCCGATAGAGTTCTTGTTTTCCATGGATCGGCCTCCTCTATTCGAAGCTCTTGACGACGCGGGAGTAGAACCAGAGCGCGATGCCGAAGATGACCAGAATCAGCATCGACAGGGTCGCCGCCACCGGCCAGTTCAGCAGGATCATCGCCTGGTCGTAGATCTCCGTCGCCAGCAGGAAGACCCGCCCGCCGCCCAGCAGCTTCGGCGTGATGAAGGAGCTGATCGACAGCACGAAGACCAGCAGGCAGCCCAGCGCGATGCCGGGAACCGTCAGCGGGATGGTCACGCGGAAGAGCGTCTTCCAGCGTTTCGCGCCCAGCGACTGCGCGGCCTCCTCCAGCGTCGGGTCCAGCCGCCCGAACCCGGCCAAGAGGGACAGGATCATGTAGGGCATCAGGATCTCCACCAGCCCGACGATGACGCCGAAATTATTGAAGACGAGGCGCATCGGCTGGTCCGTCACGCCGGCCCACATCAGCAGCCCGTTGATGAAGCCCTGGTCGCTCAGGATGATGATCCAGCCATAGGTCCGGACCACCGCGCTGACCAGCAGGGGGGAGATCACCAGCAGCGTCAGCGCGCTTCGCCACTTCGCGCTGGTGCGGTGGATGAACAGCGCGATCGGGTAGGAAAGGACCAGCGTGACGAGCGTGATGATCCCGCAGATGTAGAGCGAATTCCACACCAGCTCCAGGTAGAACCAGTCGGTCATCACGTCGAAATAGTTCTCGAAGGTGAACGCCTGCTCGATCGCGCCGCCGGCGACCGAGCGGTTGAAGCTCATCCTCAGCAGGTTGAGGCTGGGCAGGATGAAGGAGATCAGATTGACCAGCAGGATGGGCAGCAGCAGCACCGTCACCAGCTGGTAACGGTTGAGGCCGGCGCGGCGCGACATCCCGCCGGGGGAAGGGGAGATCGCGGCCGCGGTCATTCTTCTTCTCCGAACACCAGCGTGTCGGACGCCGCCCAGCGCAGATGGACCGTATCGCCGACGGTGACCGGCTGCGGTCCGGCCGTCGTCGCCTTCTCCACCTGAAGCGTCGTGCCGCCCAGATCGATATGATGCTCCAGCGTGTCGCCGATATAGGTCGACCGGACGATGCGGCCCTGGGCGTGGTTCGCCCCGTCGGCCGGAAAGGGCTTCTGCGAGATCTCGATCCGGTGCGGCCGGATCATGACGTCGACGGGCCCCGGCGGGGTCGACGGGTTCTCGCAGCGGATCTTCTGCAGGCCGATATCGATCGTGCCATCGGTCTTCAGCGTGCCAGGTATCTTGTTGATGCGGCCGACGAACTCGGCCACGAACTGGGTGCGCGGCCTTTCATAGACCTCGAACGGCGTGCCGATCTGCGCCAGCTTGCCCTTGTGCATGACCGCGATCCGGTCGCACATGCTCAGCGCTTCCACCTGATCATGCGTGACGAAGACGGTGGTGATGCCCAGCCGCTGCTGGATGTCCCTGATCTCGATCCGCATCTGGTCGCGCAGCTTGGCGTCCAGGTTGGAGAGAGGCTCGTCCAGGAGGAGAATGCTGGGCTCGATCACCAGCGCGCGGGCGAGCGCCACCCGCTGCTGCTGGCCGCCGGAAAGCTCCTTCGGCCGCCGTTCCGCCAGATGGCCAAGCTGGACCAGGTCCAGCGCCTTGGCGACCATCTCCTTCGTCCGGTCGCGCGGGATCTTCCGCATCTCCAGCCCGAAGGCGACGTTCCTCTCGACCGTCATATGGGGGAACAGGGCGTAGTTCTGGAAGACCAGCCCCATATCCCGACGATAGGGCGGCAGGTTGGTGACGTCCCGCCCGCCGACCGTGATCTGGCCGGCGGTGGCCGGGATCAGCCCGGCGATCATGCGGAGCGTCGTCGTCTTGCCGCAGCCCGAGGGGCCCAGAAGGGCGATCAGCTCGCCCTTCCGGACGGGGAGGGAAAGATCGCGCACCGCAAGAACGCTCTCGCCGTACCGCTTTTCCAGATTGAGAAGCTGAAGGTGGCTGTCCTCCTGTTCCTTCCCGGTCCGATTGTCGGGCTGGCGTTCGTCGATCTTCACGGCGTGCATCATCCTTCCCTCCGTTACCCTTGGCCGTTACCCTTTGGCGGTCGCGATCAGCGGCTCTGGGAGATGATCTCCCGGCGCCACCGCTCCGACAGGTCCTCGCGGAACTCGGCGACCTCCAGCCAGTTCACGTCCATCATGCTCTCCATCCGCTCCGGCGTCGCGGCGGTGCGCTCCATCGCCTCTTGGGACGGCTGGGCCTTGGAGTTGGTCGGGGCGTAGAACATGGCTTCGGTGAACGCCGCCTGGGCTTCCGGCGACAGGGCATAGTTGATGAAGGTCTGGGCGGCCTCGGCGTCCGGGGAGTTCGCGACCAGGTTGATCGTGTTGATCTGGAAGATCGATCCTTCCTCCGGAATCACGACCTTCATCGCGCCTTCGGACTGGTCGGAATAGATCTGCCCGCGGGCATTCCAGCCGATGCCGATATTGGCGGACCCGTTCATGATCGGCACGTAGGGGTCGGGGCTGGGGTCCCAGGTCTGGACGTGCGGGGCCAGTTCGGCCAGCTTCTCCACGCCCGCATCCAGGTTTTCGGTATAGGGCGCGCCGCCGGCCAGCTTGTTGGCGATGATGGTCAGGGCCGTCCCCTGGATGTCCGGCGCGGCGGGGATGGTGATCATGCCGTCATGCTGCTCGTCCCACAGCGCCTCCCAGCTTGTCGGCGGCTCCTCCACCGCCTCCGTGTTGTACATCAGGACCAGATTGTCGAAGGTTACCGCCGGGCCGTTCACGCCCTCGGTGAACGCGGTCGGGTAGAGGTCCTCCAGGTTGGTCACGATGGAGGGATCGAGCTCGGCTGTCAGCCCTTCGTCGGTCGCCGCCTTGGCGACGGACACGTCCATGATGACAACGTCGAGCAGCGGGTCCTCCTGCTGCGCACGCAGCATCCCCAGCATCGCCGCCGAATTGGTCATCGGATAATAGTCGATCTCGATGTCCGGATAGGCTTCGCGGAAGCCCTCGATCACCGTCTCCACATAATGGTCGGCGAAGATGCCGTCATAGCCGGCGACGGTGACCACGCCCTCCTCGGCGTGGGCCGGCTGGATCATCGCCATGCCGGCGATCGCCAGGGTGCCGGTCCAAAGATGCTTTCTGGTCATGTTTCCTCCATGGTTTTTGAAGTTTGAATGTCGCCGCTCTTGAATGGCGGCTTGGGCTGAAGGGATTCAGGCCGCGCGCTTGCCGTTCGCCGCCTCGATCTTCGCGGTGGCGCCGGAAATCTCGGGCAGCTTCTCGCCGTTGCGCAGGCGTTCCAGGAGCGTCACCTCCCGTTCCTGCATCTCGATCGCCCGGCGGGCGATGGCCTCGGCCTCGGACGGCTTCAGGATCAGGACACCGCTTTCATCGGCCAGCACGGCGTCGCCCGGCTCCACCGTCTGGCCGCCAACGCTGACCGGCACGTTGAACGCGCCTTCCAGCCCCAGCAGCTTGGTGGTGATGGGCGATGGGCCGGTGCACCACAGCGGCATCTCGCATTTCCTGACCTCCGAGAAATCAGTGGCCGGGCCGTCGATGACGCCGCCCTTGACGCCCGCCAGCTTGGCGGCGTTGGTCACCACGCCGCCCCAGCAGGCGTGCTTGGTGTCGCCACAGCGGTCGATCACCAGGAAGTCGCCCGGCCGGACCAGCGACAGCACATGGTGCAGAAGCGTGGAATCCGCGCCGGGGATGCGCAGCGTGACGGCGGTGCCGGCGACCCGCTTCTCCGGCAGCACCGCGCGGATGCCGCCGCCGATGAAGCCGGAATGCAGGATATGGCCGACCGTCGCCGTCTCCACCTGCTCCAGCAGGTCGACGATCGCGGGGGGGAGCTGTTGCGGCAGGGGGTTGATCGTGAACATGGGAGGGTGCGTCCTTTAAAGAACGTGGTGGTTGGCGACGGGAATGTTCTGGCGGACCGTCTCCAGGTACGGGAATTCCAGCTTCGCCGTGACGCAGCCGACATGGTCGCCGCCCTGGGCGATGACATGGCCCCACGGGTTGATCGCCAGGGTGTGGCCGTAGCAGGCCTTCTTGCCGTCGGCGTGGAAGCCATACTGGGCGGCCGCCAGGAAATAGGTCTGGGTCTCGATCGCCCGGGCGCGGGCCAGCACCTCCCAATGATCCTTGCCGGTCATCAGGGTGAAGGCGGCCGGAAGCACGATCACCTCCGCTCCCTTGTCGCGCAGGGCGCGGAACAGCTCGGGGAAGCGGATGTCGTAGCAGATGGAGCAGCCGACGGTCTTGTCCTTCACCTTGTAGGTGACGATGTCGGACCCGCGCGCGATCGTCTCGCTCTCCCGGTGGCTGGCGCCGCCCGGCACGTCCACGTCGAACAGGTGGATCTTGCGATAGCGCGCGATCTCCTGCCCTTCGGGGTCGAAGACGACGGTGGTGTTGTGGAAGGCGTTGCCGTGCTTCTCCACGATCGACCCGCCATGGAGCGTATAGCCGTGCTGCTTGGCCATCTTCGCCATCAGCCGGTAGGCATCGCCGTCGGGAAAGGTTTCGGCGCTCTCGTGGAATTCGGCCGCGCCGTTGCCCAGCAGCGCCCAATATTCCGGCAGGACCACCAGGTCCGGCTTCTCTTCCGCTGCCGCGGTCAACAGGCGCTCCGCCTCCGCCAGATTGGCGGCCTTGTCACCCTGGCTGTTCATCTGAACCTGAACGACTTTCACCGACGCTCCCTCCTTCGCATGGTTAACGAACGGGGAGAGTGGCGGCCGGCGGCCATCAGGGTCCAACACCAAATTTTTTGCGGTATGGATAACTAAATTTTATAGGAGGATGGCGTTTTCGAAATTTCTTTTAATATTATAGGCTTGCAGGTATTGGACATTCCGGACTTGATCCGGAATCCCATGGGCCGAGGCCGCTTCGCCGGCGGCGAAGAACCGGGCGCGGTCTCCAGCATGACTTTGTTGTAGTTACTTATTGTTTGTTGGTCATTCCGGACTTGATCCGGAATCCATGGGCCCCCGCCGCTTCACCGGCGGCGAAGAACCGGGCGCGGTTCAGCAAGTCCAGTATGACATTGTTTCTATCAGGTCCAGCGAAAGACCCGACAGGAACGCCAGAACGATACGGAGGGGCCTGAATGCCCCTCCGCATCCGATGGAAGGCTGAATTTACTGCTCCATCGATCCGTGGACGGCCTCCTCGACTGTCATCTCGGGATTTTCCGCACAGGCGGAGACGACGTCGGCGGCCGTCGGGCTCGTCTCTACGCCGGTGGACCCGGTCATGTCGCCGGAGTCTTCCCCTCCGCCTCCGGTCGCATCCGGCATCGTGCCGGGATCCGCGCCGCCGGTGGTGTCGCCCTCCATCTGGTCTGCCGGCGCCCCCATGTTCAGGGCTTCCATCTGCGCGTCGGAATCCATGGCGGTGAACTCTTCGCAGGTCATCGCCATGCCGTCGGAGGATGAGGCCGCGAAGGCCGGAGCGGCGGCAAAAGCGCCTATGGCTGCGGCCGTTACGAGAAGATATTTCATGTCGTCACTCCATTGTTGGCTCGTCGCGTGACGCGCGACTTGCTTAATCAGCAAGCCGGAGGCCGAAATTGTTCCGGAGCGCGGGGTCGCAGCCGGTTCACATCTGGTTGACTACTCCCTCTCCCCTCGTGGTTCCGCTACCAGGCCAGCGTCGGGTCGGCCGAGGCGCAGAATTCGTCGGCCACGTCCCGCGCCATCAGCGCGATCGCCCCGGCCAGCAGGCAGTTGGGCGTCTCCTGGTAGCTGGCGTGAAAGGGCAGGGGCGGGAAGGATTGCAGCACGTCCAGCGTCCTCAGCTCCTCCCGCGCCAGATCCTGCTGGACCAGCACGGCGGGCAGCGCCGCCACGCCCAGCCCGTCCTTCACCATGCGGATGATGGTGGCGAGCGAGTTGGAGGTGTAGAAGATGACGCCGCCTTCCTCCGGCTTCCCCAGAAGCCTCGTCATCGATTCATGGGGCTTGGACGAGGCGGGAAATGAGACGATCGGATACCGCGCCAGATCCTCGACCGTAAGCCGCCCGTCCGGAAAGGGCAGGGCGGGGGAAGCCAGCCAGACGCAGGAATAGGTGCAGAGGTCGATATTGACCATGTTCGGGCCGATCACCGGCCCCATCAGCAGGCCCAGATCCAGCTCATGCCGCAGCAGCGCGTCGGCGATGTTCAGGCTGGTGTCGGCGTGGAGGACGACATTGACGTTCGGATAGCCGTCATGCGCCCGCTCGATCAGCCTGACCAGCCAGGTGTGGGATATCGTGTCGATGACGCCGATCCGCACGCTGCCGCGCAGCGCATCGCGGTCGCCGATCTGGTCCTTGAACTCTTCCGCCAGCCTGACGATCGTCTCCGCCTTGTCCAGCGCGGCGAGGCCCTGGGGCGTCAGCTTGACCTCCCGCCCCTCGCGGTCGAACAGGCGGACCCCCAGCTCCTGCTCCAGCGAGGCGATGCGCGCGGAGATCGCGGCCTGCGTCGTGTGCAGCCGTTCGGCCGTCAGGCTGAAGCTCTTCAGCCGCGCGACCCAGATGAAGGTCTCCAGGAACCGCAGGTTCATGGATTCGATATTCCCCGCTTCACCCGCGTCCGTCGAGCGCTCCGAAGATGATGAAGGCGGCCATGACGCACAGCATGGCCAGGATGATCCGGTCGAACGCCTCGCGGCTCAGCAGCGTCGCCAGCTTCTGCCCCAGGGGCATCAGCAGCACCACCGGCAGCAGCGCGAAGACCCCTTCCAGGAATCTCGGGCCGGTCAGGATGCCGGCCGCCGCCAGCGCCCCCGTCTGGGCCAGCGCGAACAGCAGGAACATGGTGGATACAGCGAAAACATGAGCTTCTCGGTCGAACCTCATGGCGTGGATGAAGGTGACGCCGACCGGCGCCGACAGGCCGGTCGATCCCTGCAAGGTTCCGGCGGCCAGCCCCACGAAAGGCGCGGCGCGGCGGCCGGTGACGGTTGTCAGCCGGAAGGATGGGCTGAACAGGCGCAACGCCACATAGGCCAGCACCAGCGCGGCCAGCCCCAGCGCCATCGCATCCTCGCTGATCGTGGTCAGCAGCCATGTTCCCGCCGCCACGCCGATCGCGCCCATGACCAGCATCGGCGTCAGGAACGCCATGTCCCCGCCGGCCCGGGCCTGGCGGTATCGCCAGACCTGCCACGCGTTGGTGACGACCAGCGGCACGCACATGATGGCGATCGAATGGGCAACGCCGAAGGTCGCGGCCAGCGCCGGCAGCGCGACCAGCGGCAGCCCCATCCCGGTCGCGCCCTTGACCAGCGCGCCCGCGCCCAGCGCCGCGGCGATGATCGCCAGGGATTGCAGGTCGATCATTGGATGTCAGACCGCGCGGACCAGCGCGTGACGCTTCTTCCCGGCGGACAGTTTGATGATTCCGTCTTCGTTAAGGTCGCCAAGTCCCACCATCCGCTCGCCATCGTCCAGCCGGCTGTCGTTCAGCTTCGCGCCGCCCTGCTGGATCAGCCGCCTCGCCTCGCCGTTGGAGGCGACGAGCCCCGTCATCCGCAGAAGCTGGAAGGCCACGATCCCGGCCTCCAGTTCGCTCCTCGGCATGTCGATGGTCGGCAGCCCTTCGGCGGCCTGGCCCTGGACGAAGGCGCTGTGCGCGGTCGTCGCAGACTCCTCGGCGGCCTCCCTTCCATGAGCCAGCGCCGTCGCCTCCGTGGCCAGCACCTTCTTCGCCTCGTTGATCTCCGCGCCGCCCAGCGCGGCCAGCCGGTCGATCTCGTCCAGCGGCAGTTCGGTGAACAGCTTCAGGAACCGGCCGACATCGGCATCCTCGGTATTCCGCCAGAACTGCCAGTAATCATAGGGCGACAGCCGGTCTGGGCTCAGCCACACCGCGCCGGCGGCGGTCTTGCCCATCTTCGCGCCCGACGCGGTGGTCAGCAGCGGGCAGGTCAGGCCGAACAGATCGACCCCGGCGATCCGGCGGCCCAGATCGACGCCGTTGACGATGTTGCCCCACTGGTCCGATCCGCCGCTCTGCAGGCTGCAATCGTAGCGCCGCGCCAGCTCCACGAAATCATAGGCCTGGAGGATCATGTAGTTGAATTCCAGGAAGGTCAGCGGCTGTTCCCGGTCCAGCCGCAGCTTCACGGAATCGAAGCTCAGCATCCGGTTGATGGTGAAATGCCGGCCAACGTCGCGCAGGAAGGGGATGTATTCCAGCCGGTCCAGCCATTCGGCGTTGTTGGCCATGATCGCGTCCGACGCGCCGTCGCCGAAGGTGAGGAAGCGCGCGAACGTCTTTTCGATGCTGGCGATGTTGGCGGCGATGTCGTCGGACGACAGCAGCCGGCGGGATTCGTCCTTGCCCGAAGGATCGCCAACCTTGGTCGTCCCGCCACCCATCAGCGCGATCGGCCGGTGGCCTGTCTTCTGCATCCAGCGCAGCATCATGATCGGCAGCAGATGGCCGACATGCAGGCTGTCCGCCGTTGCGTCGAAGCCGGTATAGGCGGTGATGCGGCCCTTTCCCGCGCGGGCGTCCAGCGCCTCCATGTCCGTGCACTGATGGAGGAAGCCGCGCTGCTGGAGAACGCGCAGAAGGTCCGATGTCGGCGAGGTCATGGGTGTCACGAATGTAAAGGGGTAGCCTGGATGAGCAGCGGTGATTAACACACAAAGCCGAGCCGCCACAATCTGACCGGCGGAAAGGGACGAAACGTATGGCGATTGAACGCAAGCGGCTGGACCAACTCCTGGTCGACCGGGGGCTGGCGGAAAGCAAGACTAAAGCCCAGGCGCTGATCATGGCCGGCCTCGTCATCACCGACGACCGCCGCCTGGACAAGGCCGGCCAGCCGGTCGCGGTCGACACGCCGATCGTCCTGAAGGGGCAGGACCACCCCTGGGTCAGCCGGGGCGGGCTGAAGCTGGTGAAGGGGCTGGATTCCTTCGGCATCGATCCCTCCGGCCTCGTCTGCATGGATGTGGGCGCCTCGACCGGCGGCTTCACCGACGTGCTGCTGTCGCGCGGCGCGGCGAAAATCTATGCCGTCGATGTCGGCCACGGCCAGCTTGCCTGGAAGCTGCGGCAGGACGGCCGGGTCGTTGTGCTGGAACGCACCAACGCCCGGCATCTGACGCGGGCGGAGGCGCCGGACCCGATCGGCCTCGTCGTCTGCGACGCCAGCTTCATTGGCCTCGCCAAGGTGCTGGAAACCCCGCTAGCGCTCACCCGTCCGGGCGCATTTCTGGTGGCGCTGGTCAAGCCGCAGTTCGAGGTCGGGAAGGACCGCGTCGGCAAGGGCGGCGTGGTCCGCGATCCCGACCTTCACAGGGAAGTCTGCGACGCCGCCGAGGCATGGCTTTCGAACCAGCCGGGCTGGCGGACGCTCGGCATCGTCGAAAGCCCGATCACCGGGCCGGAAGGAAATGTCGAATTCCTGTTGGGCGGCGTCCGCGACTAATCGCGGAGCGTGAGCTATAGAACCTGTTTCTATAACTCATGATCGGGCGCAATCGTGAGTTATAGAATGGGACCGCTCGTCATCCGCCGATGAGGATCGGCGGCATGCGGGCGACATGGGCGGAGGGATCGAACAGCAGCGGCTCCAGTCGCTGGACGAGCGGCCTTAGCCGGTCGAAAGCGCCGTTCGCGCCGCTGCCCGCGAAGCCGCCGACCAGCGAGAGCAGGCGGTCCAGGAGGGATGGCGGTTCCGGCATGACCCTTACCTCCAGCGGAACGTCCGGTTCCGCGTCGATCAGCTCCCGCGCCGCCGCGAACGCCTCGTTCAGCCCGCCCAGCCTGTCGACCAGCCCCAGCTCCAGCGCCTGCGCGCCGGTCCACACGCGGCCGCCGGCGATCGCCTCCACCGCCGTGGGGTCGAGGTCGCGGCCGGTCGCCACGCGCTCGATGAAGGCGGCGTAGGTCGCGTCCAGAAAGGCGTTCAGCCGCTCGACCTCCGAAGGCGAATAGCGGCGGCCGCTGCTCCACATCAGCGCGTTCTGCGCCTGCGGGACCGCCTCCCAATTGACGCCCCAGCTTTCCCAGAATTCCTCCGTCACGATCTTTCCGGCGAAGACGCCGATCGATCCGGTCAGCGTCGCCGGCTGGGCGATGATGAGGTCGGCCGGTGCTGCGACCCAGTAGCCGCCGGACGCCGCCGCATTGCCCATGGAGACGACGACTGGCTTCCCGTTTTCCCCGGCGCGCCGGATCGCCTGCCCGATGATGTCCGAGGCGACGGCCGATCCGCCGCCGCTGTCGATCCTCAGCACGATCGCCTCCACGGCCGGGCTGGCCGCGGCCCCGTCGATCGCGCGGGCGATCGTGTCCGCGCCCATGACGGCCAGGCCCAGCAGCGGGTCGGTGGCGCCCTCGCCCTCGACGATCAGCCCCTCGGCCTCGATCAGGGCGATGGTCGGGGCGTCTTCGGGAATCTCCACCGGCCACCGCGCATAGTCGGAAAGCGAGACGCGAGGCGTGGTGAGCGAGACGCCGTGCCGGTCGAAGATCTCCTCCGCCAGCGCCTCGCCGGAAGCCAGCCCGTCGATAAGCCCCGCCTCCAGCGCTTCCCGCGCCGTGAAAGGCCCCCGGTCGATCAGGTCGCGGACGGAGGCGACGGGCCGGTCACGCCCTTCGGCGATGCCGGCGACGAGTTGGGCCTGGAGGTCGCCGGTCAGGCTCTCGATCATCTCCCGGTGCGGCGGCGTGAAGCCGCTTTCCGTCAGGCTTTCGGGAAAGCTCTTGTAGATTCCCCGCCGGGCGAACTGGGCGTCGAAGCCCAGATCGTCCAGCCCCTCGCGCGCGAACGGGACCTCCGCCGCAATGCCGGTCAGGCCGACGCCGCCGACCTCGCGCAACCAGATCGTGTCGAAGGCGGTCGCCGCATAGTAGGAGATGTTGCCCGGCCCGAACTCCCCGAACGCGTCGGCGTAGGCCACGGCGGGCTTGCCTGCCGCGCGGAAGCGGGTGACGGCATCCCTGATCTCCTGCGCCGCCGCCATGCCGAAGGCGTCGCCGCCGAAATGGGCGACCAGCAGTTCAACCTCGGGATCGGCCGCCGCCTTGTCGATCGCCCGCACCGTGTCGCGCAGCGTCATCGCCTCGTCGCCCAGTATCTGCGCCAGCGGGCCCGCGCCCGGACCTTCCGAAAGGGTCTGCCGGAAATCGACGGTGAGCGCGATCCATCTGTTCTCGTAGGCGGCGTCGGGACGGGAGACCCAGACCCAGATGCCGGCCGCTCCCATGCCGATCAGGAGGACGACCAGAAATCCGATGACGGCGAACAGGCCGACGATGAAACGTCCCATGCCAGACCCCTGCGAGGATGCACGCGAAAGGTGCGGATGGTCGCTCTTACCCCGCGCCGGGAAGGTTGTCGACCGTCGCGGGATGACAGGTTACGCTATCCTCTCACGCGATCCCTTGGGCCCGAAGCGCCGCGAACAGCTTGTCGACGGCCCCGGCCAGGCAGGAGCGTTCCTGTTCCGGCAGCGTCGCGCAGGCCCGCGCCAGGCGCTCCAGAGGGTCGGTCTCCAGCAGCGCCCGGCCGCTCTCCGTCACCTCCAGATGGACGATCCGGCGATCGGTGGGGGAGGCGTGGCGCAGCACATGCCCCTTCTTCACCAGTGCGCTCACCGTCTGCGACGCCGTGCCCTTGGTGGTGCCGTGGAAGCGGGCGAAGGCCGTGACGGTGCTGGTCGTCAGGCCGGCGTTGGCGAGGTATCGAAGGGCGGCCCATTGGGCCGGGTTGAGGCCGTGGGAAAAGCTGCCCGTGAAGGGCACTCTGGCCAATTGTTCAAGACGTTCGGCAACAGCCCAGGCTGCTTCCATTTTCTGATCCATGCGCACCGGCCAATCTGGCGTCGGTATCCGGATATGATCGTTTCAGACATTCCGGAAATTGCCAATATAAACTTTGATACGTTTTTTTCGTGCGTTTGGGTTCACCGGACTTCTCCGCCCAACCATCTTCCTTCGCGGCGCGATGCGGTCTAAGGATGAAGGGCCGGAGACGACAGGGAATCCGAATGCCAGCCGCCCTCGACCGAATCCTCGACGCCCTCGCCGAACCGGGCCAGCCCGGCCCGCCGCTCCGCGCGCTGGAGGCGGTGGCGCGGGAAACGGTGGGGGCTAAGCTGTTCACTGTCATGGCCTACGATCCCCCGACCGCCATGGCCCACCGGCTCCACACCAGCGACCCCGCCGCCTATCCCGTGTCGGGAGCGAAGCCCTTGCCGGCCGGCCCCTGGTCCGCGACCGTCATCGAAGGGAAACGGCCCTTCGTCGCCAATACGATCGAGGCCATCGCCGAGGTCTTTCCCGATCACGCGCTGATCGACAGTCTGGGCTGCCAATCGGTGGTGAACGTGCCGGTTATTTTCGACGGCCAGGTGATCGGGACAGTCAATCTTCTTCACGAAACCGGCTTCTATACGCCCGGCCGCGTCGACGCGGCGATGGCGCTCCGGCCTTGCGCGACGCTCGCGCTCCTCGCGGCGCTGGCTGCCGGAACCATGAATTCAGCAGGGAGAACCGATCCATGAGAACCCTCGCCGCCGCCGCCATCCTCGCGGCCCTGACGATCCCGTTGCCGGCCGCGACGGCGCTTGCCGAAACGCCTCCGGACATGCTGGTCGTCGCCCAGAACATCGACGACATTGTCAGCCTCGATCCCGCCCAGGCCTATGAGTTCACGTCCGGGGAGATCGTGACCAACACGTACGACCGGCTGGTCCAGTACGAGGCGGAGGATGTGGAGAAGCTGGTCGGCGGGCTGGCGACGGAGTGGGAGTTCTCCGACGACGGTCAGTCGATCGTCTTCACGCTGCGCGACGGCGTCACCTTCCACTCCGGCAATCCGCTGCGGCCGGAGGATGTGGTCTTCTCCTTCGCGCGGGTCGTGAAGCTGAACAAGGCTCCGGCCTTCATCCTCACCCAGCTCGGCTGGACGCCGGAGAATGTCGGAGAGATGGTCCAGGTCACCGGGCCGAACGAGGTCACGGTGTCCTATGAGGGAGAGATGTCGCCGCTCTTCGTGCTCAACGTCCTGGCCGCTCGTCCGGCCTCGATCGTCGATGAGCTGACGGTGATGGAGCATGAGCAGGATGGCGACATGGGCAACGCCTGGCTCAACACCCATTCGGCCGGGACCGGGCCCTTCACGCTGCGCGCCTACCAGCCCTCGGAACTGGTCGCGCTGGACGCCAACCCCGACTATTTCAGGGGCGCGCCGGAGATGGCGTCGATCATCATCCGCCATATCGCGGAATCGGGCACCCAGCGCCTGCTGCTCGAAAGCGGCGACGCCGACATCGCCCGCAATCTGACGCCGGACCAGGTGGCCGGGCTGGAAGGCCAGGAAGGCATCAGGATCGAGACCTACCCCCAGGCCGCCGTCCATTTCATCAGCTTCAACCAGAAGGTCGACGCGCTGACCCCGCCGGCGGTGTGGGAGGCGGCGCGCTATCTGGTCGATTATGAGGGGATGGTGAATTCCTTCCTTCGGGGGCAGATGCGCATCCATCAGGCGTTCTGGCCCGCCGGCTTCCCCGGTGCCCTGACGGAGACGCCCTACACCTACGATCCCGAACGCGCCCGCCAGATCCTGGAGGAGGCGGGCGTGGAACTGCCGATCGACGTGACGCTGGACGTCATCGCCAGTTCCCCCTTCACGGAGATGGCGCAGGTGCTGCAGGCCGGTTTCGCGGAGGCCGGCATCAATTTCGAGATCATCCCCGGCACCGGCAGCCAGGTCATCACCAAGTACCGGAACCGCAACCATGAGGCGATGCTGCTCTATTGGGGGCCGGATTTCATGGACCCGCACTCCAACGCCAAGGCCTTCGCCTACAACGCCGACAATTCCGACGATGCGTTCCAGAGCACGACGACATGGCGGAACGCCTGGGCAGTGCCGGAGGAGATGAACGAGCTGACCATGGCGGCGCTGGCGGAACCGGACCAGGAGACGCGCAACGAGATGTATGTGGAACTCCAGCGCCGCGTGCAGGAGGAATCGCCGATCGTCATCATGTTCCAGGCGGTCAGCCAGGTCGCGATGAACGATGCCGTCCAGGGCTACGTCAACGGCGCGACATCCGATCAGGTCTATTACCGGCTGGTGACGAAGGAGTGATTGCGGTGAGCCTGTCGAACCATGCGGGCGCATACCAGAAAACCGTCATGCTGGACTTGATCCAGCATCCATAGGATGTCGATGACATTCGGGACCGCGTCCGGTCCTTCGCCGCCGGCGAAGCGGCGAGGGCCCATGGATTCCGGATCAAGTCCGGAATGACGAATGTGGGAGCGGTCTTCGCTCCTTCACCTCATGGTGAGCCCGTCGAACCATGCGGGCACACACCTTTCGACAGGCTCTCAAGGTGAGGGGTTCTCTCCAAAGACCGTCATGCCGGACCCCGATCCGGCATCCATGCGGCGTCGATGGCGGACGGGACCGCCCCCGGCCTTCGCCGCCGGTGAAGCGGTGAGGGCCTATGGATTCCGGCTCGGAGGCCGGAATGACCAGCAAGTAAACCTCAGGATGAGCCCGTCGAACCATGCGGGGCACACACCTTTCGACAGGCTCAAGGTGAGGCGGTGCGGCGGACAGGTCCGGACGATCAGTCCGTGGCGGTGAAGCCGACGCCTTCCAGGATGTTCTCGGTGATGACGCCCACGCGATCGGCAGGCTCCGCGCCGCGCCTGACCGCATAGTCGGCGACGGCGGCGCGGGTCTGCGGACCCACCGCGCCGTCCTCCGGGCCGGCGTCGTGCCCCGCCCGGTTCAGCGACCATTGCAGCTCTCGCGCCGCTTCGGCCTCCAGGGGGCGCTCAAGGATCACATAGCCGTCCGCCTCCTCGACATAGAGGACACGGTCGTCGACGATCACCAGTTCTCCGAACGTCTCGCCGTCGCAGACGATCTCCACCGTCTGGCCGCGCCGGTGATCCTCGAACATGCCCGTCTCCCCGACCGGCGGAACCCAGAGGTCCGACAGCAGGGGATCGCTCGTCACCGCCGGTTCCTCGGCCGTCGCCTCCGCGCTCCAGGGCATGCAGGACCGGCCGTCATACCAGGTGACGGTCTCTCCGAAGGTGATGGAGGAGGGGCGCTCGACCGGATCGGCGGAAACTCCGCCATCCTTCGCCCGCTGGTCGACGACGATGAATTCTCCGTGCAGGCCTGAGGTCGGATGCACGGGATCGGCCGACGCCACGGCAACGGCCGGAGTCAGAAGAATCGCCGCCAGCAGGGCGGCGGCGGTCGGATGATTCGGCATGGGAGGGAAACTCATCAAAGAAAAAGAAGGTGGGCCGGCTTGAGTTGAGGGGGAGGGATGCCGGCCCACCATCCGGGCGGCGGCTCAGCGCCACCAAGGCTTGCCCAGATTCACGTCTTCCTGGTCGGTCAGCGCGCCCGCGGCCGCGCCCACCGCGCCGCCGACAAGGGCCGCGCCGGCCACGCTGCCGCCGGTCACGATGTTGAGCGCCGCGCCCGAGGCCGCGCCGATGCCGGCGCCCGACAACGCCCGGTCGCCCGTGCTGCTGCCGCAGGCGGCGAGCGTCAGCACGGCGACGGTCGTCAAGGCCAGGGTTCTGATGCGGGTCATATACGTCTCCTGAATCTCTTTCATTGGGCCGTCAGGAACATCGCGACAAGCATCGCGCTGTCGTTCGGGCCAGGACGATACGATCCCGGAAAGGATTGTCGGGATTGCGGCGTTTCAGAAGAAAGTTGAGGCGTTTCCGGCCGCTCGGGGCCCGGATTTCGCCATGTTTCAACGCGGCGGAGCGGCGGCGGAGAGGGCCAACTGGCGCATCAGATGGTCGGCCAGGACGCAGGCCATCATGGCCTCGCCCACCGGCACGGCGCGGATGCCGACGCAGGGATCGTGCCGGCCCTTGGTGACGATCTCGGCATCCTTCCCGTGGATGTCGACGCCCCGTCGCGGCGTCAGGATGGAGCTTGTCGGCTTGACCGCGAAGCGCACCACCACATCCTGTCCGGTGGAGATGCCGCCCAATATGCCCCCGGCGTTGTTGGAGAGGAAATCGACCTCGCCGTCGCCGGCCATGCGCATCTCGTCGGCGTTCTCCTCGCCCCGGATCGCGGCAGCGGCGAAACCATTGCCGATCTCCACCCCCTTGACCGCGTTGATCGTCATCATGGCGCGGGCCAGGTCGCTGTCCAGCTTGTCGTAGATCGGCTCGCCCAGCCCGGCCGGCACGCCGGACGCCACGATCTCGATCACCGCGCCGACGCTGGACCCGTCCTTGCGCACGCCGTCCAGATAGTCGCCCAGCCCCTCGACCGCCGATCCGTCGGGCCAGAAGAAGGGGTTGTTCTCGACCTCCTGCCAGTCCCACCGGTCGCGGTCGACGGCGTGCGGCCCCATCCGGACCATCGCGCCGCGCACCGTGATCCCGGCCTGCGCCAGGATCTTCCGCGCGATCGCTCCGGCGGCCACGCGGCTCGCCGTCTCGCGCGCCGATGACCGGCCGCCGCCGCGATGGTCGCGGATGCCGTACTTCTTCCAGTAGGTGTAGTCGGCATGGCCGGGGCGGAACTTCTCCGCGATGTCCCCATAATCCTTCGACCGCTGGTCCTCGTTCTCGATCATCAGCATGATCGGCGTGCCGGTGGTCCGGCCCTCGAAGATTCCGGAGAGGATTTTGACCGTATCGCTCTCCCGCCGCTGGGTCGTGTAGCGGGACTGGCCCGGCTTCCGCCGGTCGAGGAAGGCCTGGATGTCGGATTCGCTGAGCGGGATGCGCGGCGGCGCGCCATCGACCACCACGCCGATGGCCGGCCCGTGACTCTCCCCCCAGGTCGTGAAGCGGAAGAGCGTGCCGAAGCTGTTACCAGCCATGATCCGTTCTCAGCCCTTCGGCGCCAGGCTCTGGAGAAGCTCCGCCGTCGCGGCGGCCGAATCGACCGCCACCATGCCAACGGTGTGGTAGCCGCTGTCGACGTGATGAACCTCGCCGGTCACGCCGCTGCCCAAATCGCTCAGGAGGTAGAGGCCGGCCGAACCGACCTGCTCGATCGTCACGTTGCGCTTCAGCGGCGCGTTCAGCTCGTTCCATTTCAGGATGTAGCGGAAATCGCCGATGCCGCTGGCCGCCAGGGTCTTGATCGGCCCGGCGGAGATCGCGTTGACGCGGATGTCCTGCCCGCCCAGATCGACCGCCAGATACCGGACCGACGCCTCCAGCGCCGCCTTCGCCACGCCCATGACGTTGTAGTGCGGCATCACCCGCTCAGCCCCGTAATAGGTCAGCGTCAGCAGGCTGCCGCCCTTCTTCATCAGCGGCACGGCGCGCTGGCTGACGGCGGTGAAGCTGTAGCAGGAGATGTCCATGGTGCGCAGGAAGTTGCCGCGCGTGGTGTTGAGGTAGAGGCCGTCCAGCTCGCTCTTGTCGGAGAAGGCGATGGCGTGGACGACGAAGTCCAGTTCGCCCCATTCCTCGCCGATCGTGTTGAACACCTGGTCCAGGCTTTCCTCGTCCGTCACGTCGCAGGGCAGCACCAGCGACGCTCCCGCCTGATCGGCCAAAGGCTTGACTCGCTTGAGCAGCGCGTCACCCTGATAGGTGAAGGCAAGGTCCGCGCCCTGCGCCGCGCAGGCGCTGGCGATGCCCCAGGCGATCGAACGGTCATTGGCCACGCCCATGATCAGGCCGCGCTTTCCGGCCATGAGGGGGGAGGAAACGGTCATGAAACAGCCTCGTCATGGGAGCCGCGGTGAGGCGCCGTCAGGGCGATGAATCCGGCGGCCGAATAAGGAGCGCCGATCCTACACGAATGGACCCTTGGGTCAAACAAGGGGAACGGCCCGGGAAGGTCAGCTATAAGGTCGGATATAAGGTCGGATGCAAGGGGTCGATCGAGGAGACCGGATCCATGAGATGGATAAGATGGAACCCCCAGTTCTGGCGGGACAGGGCGCTGGACATACCGACCTTCGGCCGGTTCGCCCTACGCCGGTTCCTGGGCGACCGCTGTCCCCAGGCGGCGGCCGCGCTGACCTATACGGCCCTGCTCGCCATCGTGCCGCTGACGACCATCATGGTCGGCATCATCTCCGCCTTCCCGGCCTTCCGCGACATGCAGATCGGCTTCCGTGAGCTGGTGGTCGATAATTTCGTGCCGCAGGTCGGCGAAAGCGTTCTCGACAATCTCAGCGGATTCGCCTCCAACGCCGGTCGGCTGACCGGCTTCGGCCTGGTCGGCCTCATCATCACCTCCATCCTGCTCCTCTCGACCATCGAAGGCGCGTTCAACACCATCTGGCGGGTGCGGGAGAACCGGCCCGTCCTGGTGCGCCTCCTGTCCTTCTGGGCGATCCTCAGCCTGACGCCGATCCTGGTGGTCGCCAGCGTCTCCGCGACGACGGAGCTGTTCAACGCCAACGGCGTCAGCTCCGCTCTCGGGTCGGTGCGGGGGATGACGCCGCCTTTGGTCGAATTCATCGGCCTGTCGCTGCTCTACTGGCTGATTCCCAACCGCGCGGTGCGCGGGGTGGATGCGATGCTCGGCGGCGGCGTGGCGACCATCCTGTTCGAGGTCGCGAAGGGAGCATTCACCTGGTATCTCACGGCCTTTCCCGTCTACCAGACGATCTACGGCGCCCTGGCGACGGTGCCGATCTTCCTGATCTGGCTCTACCTCACCTGGTCTATCGTCCTGCTGGGCGCGGTGATCGCCGCGGCGTTGCCCGACTGGCGCGCCGGGAAGCTGATCGGCGGGGAGGCCGACAGCCTTCTGCCGGCGCTCCGCCTGACGCTCGCCTGCGCCGTCCTGCGCGTCCTGGCGGAGGCCAGCCGGTTCGGCACCAAGCTCAGCCGGAAGACGCTGCTCAACCGCGTGCCGGTCGGCGGCGCGATGCTTGACGGCATCCTGGACCAGCTCCGCCACGCCCGCTTCGTCGAACGCGCCGCCAACGACAGCTGGATCCTCTCCCGCGACCTCCACACCGCCAGCCTCTACGACCTCGCCAAGGGGCTCGGCATCGGCCTGCGCGGCGCGCATGGCGCGATCAGGGGGCTGGACGGGCCGTGGCAGAGCCGCCTGTCGGAACTGATAACCGCCGCCGACGCCGCCCAGACGGACATCATGGGCCTGCCGCTGATGGAAGTGCTGGAACCCGAGCCAATCAACGCCCCCTCACCCAACCCTCTCCCACGGCGGGGAGAGGGTTACCAACTTCACCCTCTCCCCTCCGTGGGAGAGGGAGGGACCCGCGAAGCGGGAGGGTGAGGGGCGTTAGTTGGTAAATGCCTCCAACACCTCCACCACCCCATAATAACCATTCTCCGCCGCGGCCTCGCCGGCCGTGACGCCCGCCGCTGACCGGGTTGCCGGGTCGGCCCCAGCCGCCAGCAGCAGGCGGACCATCGACACGTCGCCGCGTTCCGCCGCCTCGATCAGCGCCGTCGTCTCCTCATCCCCGGCGACGGCATTCACCGCCGCACTGGACTCGATCAGCCTGGACGCCACCTCGTCCGCGCCGCCCGCGCTTGCCAGGATCAGCGGCGTCAGCCCGTCCAGGCTCGGCTGCTCGACATCGGCGCCGGCGGTCAGGAGGATGTCCACCACCTCCAGCCGGCCCTGCTCCGCCGCCAGCCCCAGCGCCGTCGCGCCCTCGGACGATCGCGCCGCCGGCGACGCGCCCTCATCGACCAGCAGGCCCACCGTGGCCGGGGCGCCGCCTGCGCTGGCGATCATCAGCGGCGTCACCCCGTCGTCCCGCGCCTTGTTCACCGCCGCGCCGCGAACCAGCAGCTCCGCCGTCGCGACCGGGGCTTCACTGTCGCGGGAAGCGGCGGCGAGAAGCAGCGGCGTCGCGCCGTCCGTCCTGTCGCTCGCGCCGATGTCCGCCCCGCCATCCAGCAGCGCCGCGATGGCGTCCGTCTCGGCCAGGGCGGAGGCGACCATCAGCGGCGTATAACCATAGTCGGCGTCCCGCAGCTCAGGGTCCGCGCCGGAATCGATCAGCAGGCGCACCGCCTCACCGTCGCCATAGGCCGCCGCGTGGATCAGCGGCGTCCAGCCCTCCACGCTGCGCGCATTCAGCTCCGCCCCCTCCAGGATCAGCAGCGCCATGGCGTCCAGATGGCCGGAATCGGCAGCCAGTATCAGCGGCGTCTGGCCCAGGTCGGGCGTCCGTGCGTCGACGTCCGCGCCGCGCTCCAGCGCATAGGCGACGATGTCGGCGCGGCCCTCCGATGCCCCGGCGAACAGCAGCTCGTTCAGGAATCGGTGGGCCAGGTCGACGCCCGGATCGCCCGGCCCCGCCATCTCCGGCGGAGTTCCTCCGGAATCGAGGGTCGAACAACCGCCAAGCACGGCCAGCGCGATAGCCGTCGCCATGACAGCCGGAAGGCCGCCGATCGGGCGGGAAGGGGGGGAGCGGCGCAGGGGGCGATCTCCATATCCTGCCGGAGGTGTCCGTTCCGCCTACGGTAGTCGCGGCGCGGCCCTGACGGAAGGGAGATATGGCCGGAATCGCCGGAAGAAACTCCGCCCCTCCGTTCCCTCAGATGCGCCTGCGCCCGCCCGCGAAAACCTGGGTCCATTCCAGGATGCGGACGGATTTGCGCAGGCCGGTGGGCCAGAAGGGATCGGCCTCGATATGGGCCCGGACTTCCTCGGCATTGTCCGCCCTGACCAGCCACAGGCCACCCGCCGGTTCGCCTGTCTTCGCATCCTTGAGCGGCCCGGCCGAATCGATGCTGGCCGCATTCCGCTCCAGGAACGCCAGATGCTCCTGCATGTGCTTTGCCCGCTCCCCCGCCTGGCTGTCGTCATCCTCCAACAGGACCGCATAGATCATGTCTCGTCTCCTCCATGGTTGATGGAAGGGAGAATGAACCTGTAAATTCGCCGCCTGAACCGGCGATTATGCGAAGTTGATCGGCAAATATGCGGGACATGAACTGGGACGATCTGCGCTTTATCCTCGCCATCGCGCGAACCGGATCGCTGGCGGCGGCGGGGCGGCGGCTCGGCGTCAACGAAAGCACCGTCGCGCGGCGGATCGCCAAGGCGGAGGACCGGCTGCGCGCCCGCCTGTTCGAGCGGACGCCCGCCGGGCTGGCGCCGACGGAGGCGGGAGCCGCGATCATCCGTGGCGCGGAGAGGGTGGAGCTTGAGGTCCAGGCGGCGGAAAAAGCCGCCACGGGCATGGACGATCTCGCGGCGGGCCTCGTCCGGGTGACCTCCGTTCCGGTCATCGTCAATCATGTGCTGGCGCCGGCGCTGCCGGAATTGCTGGATCGCCATCCGCTGTTGCGGATCGAGTTGAACGCCGACGCCCGCGATCTCAGCCTGACCCGGCGGGAGGCCGATATCGCCCTGCGCCTCGCCCGGCCCCGCGGGGAAGCCCGCGCCATCGCCCGCCGCGTCGGCCGGCTGGATTACGCGGTCTACGGATGTTCATCGAAAAGCGCCGGGGCGTCGCCCTGGATCACCTATGACGACAGTATGGCCGATCTTCCGCAGGCCCGCTGGATCGCCGGTCGGTTGGCGGCCGGGGGAGACGCGCCCGCGCCGGTGGCGGTCGGCGACGCGGAGACGATCCTCCATTGCGTGAAGGCGGGGCTGGGCAAGTCCCTGCTGCCGGCCGCGATCGGCGACGGCCAGCCCGGCCTGGTCCGGCTGGAGGAGGGGCCGGCCTTCCTGTCGCGGGAACTATGGCTCCTGATCCATCCCGACCTGCGCGATCTGGTCCGGATCAGGGTCGTGGTGGAATGGCTGGCCCGTGTGGCGGGCCGGCTCTGACAGGTATCGGCATGACGGAAGGCTTGTGACCGGTGGCAATGTAGAGCCTGCTCCTCTTCCCGATTGTGCAACATTGTGCCACCTTCTCGGAAAGGGAGAAGCCGATGTGGGGATGGCTGAAAGGGCTGTTCGGTGATCGATCCGAGTACCAGACGCGACGCATCGATCCGGTAATCAGCCGACGTACCACCGCAACTCACGATCATGTTACACGCGAGACTGCGGAGCCGCCGAGCGCTGAACAGCCGATAGCGGAAATCATCTCAAGATCTCTGGTTGAGTCGGAAACCATCGTCCCCGGGACCAACCAAGCGGAAGGAATCACTGCCAAGACAATGCCTCCGGTTGGAGAGGAGAAGCCGGAACCCGTCGGGCCTGTGCCCCTGTCACCCAGCTCGGCTTCCCCACCGGCACCGATCGAACTGGTCGAACCCACGTCGCCCGAGGCGAATCGTTACCGACCTCCGGCATCTACACCTCGCTTCATGATCCGTGAGGTCGTCGTCGACGTGGAGACGACCGGCCTAACGAAAGAGGATCGCATAGTGTCCTTGGGAGCGATCGAACTTCTCGATCACGCTCCGTCGGGGGCCATGCTTCACCTTGTGTTCAACCCGGGCATCAAGAGCCACTGGGCGGCCCGTAGGGCGCATGGGCTCGCCGATCGCTATCTGTCATTCCAACCGCCGTTCGAGGATCATGGCCGGGAAATCCGAGAGTTCATCGGCACGGCCAGAGTTGTAGGGCATAACATCGCGTTCGATATAGAAATGCTGAACCGTGAGTTCATCCGATGCGGCCTCCCCACACTACTGCTTGCGAACAGTTTCTGTACAATGGGGGAGTTTCGGTCGCGGTATCCGGGCCAACGCAGCGGCCTGGATGCGGCTCTGGCAATGTTCGGCGTCGGCCGGCAGATGGAGAAGCACAACGCCCTTGAGGACGCTGTACTGGCGACAGCGCTCTGCCTGTTGTTGAGGAAGGGGCGGGCAACAGTTGAAGTCCTCGTCGGCCCACCATCGAACGAGGTACAGCCCCATCGACGGAAGTGGAAACCGAACTCCACAGCGGAGCCGACAACGTCTCGGAAAGATGGCAATTCCCCCACGATCATTCCCGATATCCAGGGGATCGGCGACGTCGTCAACGCCGTTACAATCCTGAAGCGAGAGCGCCGGTATCAGGAGGCCCTGGCTCTGCTCTTGCCCACCTTGGACGCCATGGAGAAGCTGGAGAACTGCGCCCTTGGCGTGGCTCCTTGGTATTACGAGCAGTGTGCGATCATCTATCGAAAGATGGGCAATGATTACGCCGAACTGGAAGTTCTCCAACGATACGCAGGACAACCGAAGGCACTCGGCGCCGGCCCAGCAAAGCTCCAGGAGCGACTGGAGAAGGTCCAGAGGCGGATTAGAGGTCGCGTCCGTGCGTGACGTGCACGTCGTATCAAGCTGAGTATGCCTCAACCTAATCGTCGAACGGCATACCTCGCTCGACCGGTCAGGATTCCTCGTCGTCCTCGGGGTCGAGCGAGACGACCGCGCCGTTGATCAGCACCTTGCCCTGATGTTCGAAATTGACCGTGATCCGGTCTCCGATGACCGTCTGGATCTGGCCCAGCCCCCAATCGGGCTGGTCGGGATGGCGCACCAGCGCGCCGGGAACCAGAGTCTGGAACATGATGTCTAGCGATCCTCGTCTTCGGCGGTCGTCCTGTAGCGCGTCGCCGCCGAGTTTGGCTATGGTGGGCGTGACGTCGTCGTCAGCGCCGTCACCTTCTAGACGCATCATCCGCTGAAATGGTTTCCCGAACATGACCGTCGCCGCCATTCATCTGGAAGTCCGTGTGCTGGAGCTTCTGGTCTCCAGGCTCTGCCACGACCTCATCAGCCCGGTCGGCGCGATCAATAACGGGGTCGAGCTTATGGAGGAGATGGGGGAGGACATGGCGGGCGAAGCCATTGGCCTGATCGCCCAGAGCGGGCGGCAGGCGGCCGGCCGGCTGCAATGCTTCCGGGTCGCCTACGGCGCGGCCGGCGGCCAGGCCGGCATGGGCTGGAAGGAAGCGCGCGCCATGGCGGAAGGCTGGCTGACCGGCGGCAAGGTCACGCTGGATTGGGCGATCGGCCAGGGCGACTGGCCGGCTGATCCGCCGGCCGGGGCGGTCAAGCTGCTGCTCAACGCCGTCATGTTGGCCGACGAGGCGCTCAGCTACGGCGGCATCGTCACCGTGGAATCCGTCTCCGGCGCGTTTCTGGTGAAGGCGAAGGGCCGGGCGGCGGATCTGGGGGCGGACCGGCTGGCCGCCCTGAATGGCCGTGCCGCTCTCGCCGATCTCTCGCCCAAGACGGTCCACGCCCACGCCGCCGGGATATTCTCCCGCCATTACCGCCTGCCCCTGGACCTCCGCCCCGTCGACCCCGGCGAACTGCACCTTCGGGTCGGACTTTGACGCCGGCGCGGCCGCGATCCTCCAACTGCCGGCAGGGCGCTAATATAGGTTTTCTTAATCAGTTTCCCCGACATTGCCCTTAATTCAGGGCCGGTTTTCCGCCGGTCCCGCGATCTTGGGTGGTGACGGGAAACCGACATGGATGACTTGCTCAGCGAATTCCTGACGGAGACTTCGGAAAATCTCTCCGTTCTCGATCTTGAACTGGTCAAGCTTGAGCAAAATCCAAACGATCCAAGCCTGCTCGGAAACATCTTCCGGCTGGTCCACACGATCAAGGGCACCTGCGGGTTCCTGGGCTTGCCGCGCCTTGAAGCCGTCGCCCATGCCGGCGAGAACGTGCTGGGCAAGTTCCGCGACGGCGAACTGAAGGTGACGCCGGAGGCGGTGACGCTCATCCTCGCTTCGCTGGACACGATCAAGCACATCGTCGGCCAGCTCGAGGCGACCGAGGAGGAACCTGCCGGCGACGACAGCGAGTTGATCGGCCGCCTGAACGAGATGGCGGAAGGCCGTGCCCCGGCAACTCCGGTCAAGCCGGTTTCGGAAGCCGCGCCCCCCGAACCCACAGCCGACGAACCGGAAATCCCTCCCGGCCTGCCCGAGGACGCGTACGAGCCGGACGAGCACGGCTTCGTCCCGGTGCCGGCGCCGTCCCTGCTCGCCGCGATGGAGGAGAAGGCTACAGGGGCCGAACCCGAGGCTGAGCCCGAACCCGAAGCGCCGGCCGCGCCTGCGGCAGCCCCGGCCGTCGTCGCGCCGAAGGCGGAGATGATGGAAGCGGCGGCCGAGCCGCGCGAATCCGCCGTCGCCAACCAGTCGATCCGCGTCAATGTGGATTTGCTGGAAAACCTGATGACCATGGTCTCCGAGCTGGTGCTGACCCGCAACCAGCTCATGCAGATCCTGCGCAGCCAGAAGGAAAGCGATTTCGCAGCACCGCTCCAGCGGCTCAACCATGTGACGTCCGAACTGCAGGAAGGGGTCATGAAGACCCGCATGCAGCCGATCGGCAACGCCTGGGCGAAGCTGCCGCGCCTGATCCGCGATCTCAGCCACGATCTGGGCAAGAAGATCGAGCTCCAGATGCTGGGCGCGGACACGGAGCTGGACCGGCAGGTGCTGGACCTGATCAAGGATCCGCTGACCCACATGGTCCGCAACTCCGCGGACCACGGGATCGAAATCCCGGCCGATCGCGCCGCCGCGGGCAAGCAGGAAACCGGCCGTATCCGCCTCAACGCCTATCACGAAGGCGGCCATATCATCATCGAGATCACTGACGACGGCAAAGGCCTGGCGATCGGGAAGATCAAGGAAAAGGCCATCGCCAACGGGCTGGCGACCGATGGCGAACTGGCCAACATGTCCGATCAGCAGATCCAGCAATTCATCTTCAAGGCCGGCTTCTCCACCGCAGCCCAGGTCACTTCCGTCTCCGGCCGCGGCGTGGGCATGGATGTCGTCAAGACCAACATCGAGAAGATCGGCGGCACGATCGAGCTGAAATCGATCGAGGGGCGCGGATCGACCTTCATCATCAAGATCCCGCTGACGCTGGCGATCGTCTCCGCCCTGATCGTGGAATGCGCGGGCGAGCGGTTCGCCATCCCGCAGATCAGCGTGGTCGAGCTGGTGCGCTCCGGCGGCCACAGTGAACATGTCATCGAACGGATCAACGGCACGCCCGTCCTGCGCCTTCGCAACCGGCTGCTGCCGCTGGTCGGGCTGCGCAGCCTGCTGCATCTGGACCGGGACGACGATGCGGCGTCCGAGGCCGAGACCTTCATCGTCGTCACCCAGGTCGGCAACTACACCTTCGGCATCATTGTCGACCGCGTCTTCGATACGGAAGAGATCGTGGTCAAGCCGGTGGCGCCGATCCTGCGCCATATCGAGATGTTCTCCGGCAACACCATCCTGGGCGACGGCAGCGTCATCATGATCCTCGACCCCAACGGCATCGCCTCGGCGACCGGGGAGATCGGGGTGGCGGCCGAAGGGCTGGACCAGGCCTCTACCGCCAAGGTCCGCGCCTCTTCCGACCAGCGGGTCGCGCTGCTGCTGTTCCGCGCCGGAAAGGGCGCGCCCAAGGCGGTGCCGCTGGCGCTGATCGCGCGGCTTGAGGATGTCGAGGCCTCGTCGATCGAGACCTCCAACGGCCAGCTCATGGTCCAGTATCGCGGCAAGCTGATGCCGGTGATCCCCTTCGATCCGGCGTTCGACCTTTCCGCCGAGGAAGGAACGACCCGCCGGCCGGTGCTGGTCTTCGCCGACGGCGACAGATCGATGGGCCTGATCGTGGATGAGATCGTGGACATCGTCGAACAGCACATGAATGTGGAGCTGACGGCCGACGGCAAGGGCACGCTGGGCAGCGCCATCATCGCCGGCCGCGCGACCGACGTGATCGACGCCGGCTATTACCTGACCCAGGCGTTCCGCGACTGGTTCGGCGCCCGCGGCGGCGACGCGATGGGGGAGGAGACCAGCCAGCGGGTCCTGCTGGTCGACGACAGCCCGTTCTTCCGCAACATGCTGACGCCGCTCCTCACCGTCGCCGGCTATCAGGTGACCACCGTCGAAAGCGCCGACGAGGCGCTGGCGCTCTGCGAGGCGGGCGAGGATTACGACGTAATCGTCAGCGATATCGAGATGCCGGGCATGAACGGCTTCGATTTCGCCAAGGCGATCCGCGTCGGCGGCGGGCGCTGGTGCGATACGCCGCTGGTCGCCCTTTCCGCCCACGCCACGACGCGCGATCTAGATCGCGGCCGGCAGGCGGGCTTCACCGACTATGTCGCGAAATTCGACCGCGACGCGCTCCTGACCTCGCTTTCCAACACCCTGTCCGATCTTCGAGGTGCGGCATGACGACCAAGCAGCCGGCTAAGGCCCACTCCCGTTCCCTCGCCGCCGTCTCGGCCCATGCGGCGGAGGAGACGGTCGACTATGTGACCATGACCATCGCCGACCAGCTTTTCGGCATCCCGGTGCTCCAGGTCCAGGACGTGCTGGGCCAGCAGCGGATCACCCGCATTCCGCTGGCGCCGCCGGAGGTGGCGGGGTCGCTCAACCTTCGCGGCCGGATCGTCACCGCTGTCGACGTGCGCCTGCGTCTGGGCCTGCCGCCGCGGCAGCGGGAGGACAGGGACATGTCGATCGCCGTCGACCATGGCGGTGAGCTCTACAGCCTGATGGTCGACAGCGTCGGCGAGGTGCTGTCGGTGGCGACCAAGGATTTCGAGCGCAATCCTGCGACCCTGCACCCGGTCTGGCGTGAGGTGTCGACCGGCATCTACCGCCTGAACAACCAGCTCCTGGTCATCCTCGACGTCGCCCGGCTGCTGGATTTCACGGCCCGCGAAGCCGCCTGACGCCATTCCGCGCCCGGAACCCGTCCGGGTCCCCTCCTTGGGAAGTTGCACTATGAAAACCTGCCTGGTCGTCGACGATAGCCGCGTGGTGCGGAAGGTCGCCCGGAAGATCCTGGAGGAGCTGTCGTTCGATTGCCACGAGGCGGAGGACGGTCAGCAGGCCATGAGCGCCTGCGCCAGCCATATGCCGGACGTCATCCTCCTGGACTGGAACATGCCGGTGATGTCGGGAATCGAATTCCTGCGCCGCCTGCGCAAGATGTCGGGGGGCGACGGCCCGAAGGTGGTCTTCTGCACCACGGAGAACGATCTGGCCCACATCCAGGAGGCGCTGTCCGCCGGGGCCAACGAATACATCATGAAGCCCTTCGACAGCGACATCATCCAGACGAAGTTCGCCCAGGTCGGGCTGATCTGAGGGGCGCCAGATGACCGGCGCCCCCCTCTCACCGCGCGCTCCCGCCGGCGGGAGCGACCAGGGCCGTGAGATCCGCGTGATGATCGTCGACGACAGCGCGGTGATCCGCGGTCTCGTCACCAGGCTGCTGGAAAGCGATCCGGACATCCGCGTGGTGTCCTCCGTCGGCGACGGCAAGATGGCGGTTGCAGCACTGGCCCGCACGGCGGTCGACGTCGTCGTGCTGGATGTCGAGATGCCGGTGATGGATGGGCTGACCGCGCTGCCGCTGATGCTCGCGGCCGCGCCGGGGATCAAGATCATCATGGCGTCGACCCTGACGACGCGGAACGCCGACATCAGCCTTCGCGCCATGCAGGCCGGCGCCGTCGACTATGTCCCCAAGCCGACCGCGACGCGGGAGATCCACGGCGCGGACGATTTCCGCCGCGATCTGATCGGCAAGATCAAGGTCTGGGCGCGCCATCGCCTGCGCGCCGCAAACGCCGCCGCGCCTCAGCGGAGCGCGGCGCGGGAGATCCTGCCCGGGGCGTCGGCGGCCGGCGGCTCGAAGATCGCGCTGCGCCAGATGCCGGCCTCCTTCCGGCCGGAAGTGATCGCCATCGGCAGCTCGACCGGCGGGCCGCAGGCGCTGTTCGAGGTCATGACGCATTTGAAGGCCGATGCCGCGCCGCAGCCGATCCTGCTGACCCAGCACATGCCGCCGACCTTCACCGCCATCCTGGCGGAGCATATCAGCCGCCAGTGCGGCGTGAAGGCGGCGGAGGCGAAGGATGGCGAAGCCGTGGTCGGCGGCCGCTGCTACATCGCGCCGGGCGATTTCCACATGATCGTGGAGAAGCAGGGCGCGGGCCGGGTGATCCGGCTGGACAAGGGTCCCCAGGAGAATTTCTGCCGACCCTCCGTCGACCCGATGATGCGCAGCGTCGTCCGCGCCTTCGGCGGCCGGGGCGTGCTGGCCGTCATCCTGACCGGCATGGGGCAGGACGGCATGAGGGGATGCCGGGAGGTCGCGGCCGCCGAAGGGGTGGTCGTGGCGCAGGACGAGGCGACCAGCGTCGTCTGGGGCATGCCGGGCGCGGTGGCGTCGGCTGGACTATGCAACGCGGTGCTGCCGTTGAAGGAAGTCGGGCCATTCGTGCGCCAATGCGCGCGCCGGTCGGCGGCGTGAGCGGGAGAGGGTCATGAAGACCGACGATTTTGAGATGTTCCGGACCCTCCTGATGCAGCGATCGGGCCTCGTCCTGACGCCCGACAAGGCCTACCTGCTCGAAAGCCGCCTGCTGCCCGTGACGCGCAAATGGAACTTCACGGGGCTGGAGCAGCTCGCGGCCGAGGTCAGGTCGAAGCGGCCCGAAAAGCTGCTGAAGGAGGTGACGGAGGCGATGACGACGAACGAAAGCTCGTTCTTCCGCGACACCAAGCCGTTCGACCAGTTCCGCCAGCACGTGCTGCCGACCCTCATGACCGCCCGGGCCTCATCCAAACGCATCCGGGTCTGGAGCGCCGCCTGCTCCACCGGGCAGGAGCCCTATTCGCTGGCGATGATGCTGGCGGAGGATCAGGCCAGGCTCGCCGGCTGGCAGATCGACATCCTGGGCACCGATCTCTCCGGCGAGGTGCTGGACCGCGCGCGGGCCGGGCTCTACACCCAGTTCGAAGTCCAGCGCGGGATGCCCATCACCCTCCTGGTGAAGTATTTCCGCCAGCAGGGCGACAAATGGGAGCTTTCCCCGGATATCCGGAAGCGGGTGCAGTACCGCGAGTGCAACCTGCTGACCGACCTCGGCTCGATGGGCAAGTTCGACGTCATCTTCTGCCGCAACGTGCTGATCTATTTCGACCAGCCGACCAAGACGCGGGTGCTTGAGGCGATGGCGAAGCTGCTGCCGCCGGACGGCGTGCTCTATCTGGGCGGGGCGGAGACGGTGCTGGGCCTGACCGACCGGTTCCGGCCGGTCGAGGGGCAGCGCGGCATCTACCGCGTCGCCGACGGCCCCGCCCCCAGCCGCTTCCCGGCCCCGGACGCCACCCGACGCGTCGCCGCCGGCTGAGGCGGGGACAGCCTTCAGTCCATTACAGATAGTCGCCCAGCGCGGATTGAAGGCTCCGCATCTTCGCCACGGACGCCGTAATGCGTTCACGCCAGCGTTTGCCTCGGGAGAGGGCGTCCTCCAGGGCGTCGCGCAAATCGTCGGGCCGGTCGGCCGTCAGGATAACCACCAGATATTCGGCCTGAAGCCGATCCTTGGTCGCCTTGAGGCTGTCAGGGCCTTCAAGTCGCCGGCTCGCCACGATCAGCTTGTGAATGGCGAATCGCTCGGGCCGGGGGATTTGCACCAGCACGCCGTCACGATATGTCGCCGTGGCGAAAATCGGCTCCGCAAGCAGATAGTTGAGATAGTGAAGCGATTGGGCATGCACGCCCAGCGCCGGTAGCGGGCGCAAACTCTCTGCTTCGGCGAAAGATGGCGTCAGGAATTCGACCAGCGTTTCGTTCCGCGTCTGCTTCCAGCGCCATGTCCTGCCGCTGTCGATCGATGGCGCGGGGTCGAAAGAGAAATCCTTGAGGACGTTCGCAAGAGGTTCGGAAACCGTGTCACCGAGGGCGATCGAGAGGCGTTCGAAGCTCGCTATATCGATATCGCGAGTCTGGGCCGTCTGGTCGAAGGCGAAGCGGACGCCCAACTCTCCCTCATAGAGGCGGAACGCCTGCGTTCCGATGACCGTCCCGCCAAGCCGGAATACGCCTGCCGAAGCCATCGCGTTGAGAAGACTGCCGGTCGCGGCGTCGACGCCAAGGAAGCCCTCGGCTCGCAGGAGCCGGATCAGGCGCGCGCGGTTTCGCCGTCGATGCTCGCGGTCCTCGCGCAGTGATATGATGCGCTGCATGCGTTCGCGCAGCGGCTCACTGTCTTCTCCGATGTAAGTCTTCCTAACGTCGGAGCCGACCCTATAAGTATCATACCAATAGACACGGCCATTGCGTTCGATCCGTGTCGGCGTGCCACGGATTTCCGCTGCCGCCTCATCGCGCAAGGACGCGAGCAGGTCATGATAGGCGGAGTGGACGACAGGTGAGTGGCGTACAAACATGTGCGATGCTCAACAATTTCCTTCTTTGTTGAGCATCGCACATGTTCAACGAAATTGAAATTCGTTGAACATGTTTCTCCGTGCTGGTCCGAGCCTATGATTCCTGACAGTCAGGATTAGGCTCTATCCTACTCCGCCACCGCCGCCTGCCGGCGCGCGGCCAGGGCCGTGTCCAGGTAATCGTCGATATGGCCCACCAGCTCGTCCATCCTGTGGTGGAAGAAATGGTTGGCGCCGGGAATCACCCGGTGGTCGATCACGATGTCCTTCTGCTGGCGCAGCTTGTTGACCAGCTTCTGGACCGATTCATGAGGCACCACCTCGTCCTTGTCGCCCGCCACGACCAGGCCGGAGGACGGGCAGGGGGCCAGGAAGCTGAAATCGAACATGTTGGCCGGCGGGGCGAGGGAGATGAAGCTGTCGATCTCCGGCCGGCGCATCAGGAGCTGCATGCCGATCCACGCCCCGAAGGAGAAGCCGCCGACCCAGCAGCCGGCGGCGTTCGGGTTGGTCGCCTGCAGCCAGTCCAGCGCGGAGGCGGCGTCCGAAAGCTCGCCCTCGCCCCGGTCGAAGACGCCCTGGCTGCGGCCGACGCCCCGGAAGTTGAAGCGCAGCGCGCAGAAGCCCCGTTTCGTGAACGCCTGGAACAGCGTGTAGACCAGCTTGTTGTTCATCGTCCCGCCATGCTGCGGGTGGGGGTGCAGCAGCAACGCGACCGGCGCGTTGGGACGCTTGCTGTGATGATACCGTCCCTCAAGCCGGCCCTCCGGGCCGTTGAAGATCACTTCGGGCATGTCTCTTTCGAATCCTCAAACGGGAAAACGACCCGTCGCATGGCGGGGTCGGGGGCTCGCGCAATAGCCGACTTCATTAGTAGGTTTTGCATGGCGTCGGCAAGAAAACTCGGCGTCGAATTCTTGACCGTCGCCAGGGGTCATCTATATAACGCTTGAGCATTGTCCACCGCGCGATCGGCCGATCCGGGTTTTTTGCGGGCATTTCCGCACCCCGAAAAGGCCTGTTCAAATCGCCTTATATATCATGGGGATAATCCGCGTGTTCAAGCGCCTTCACGAAGATATCGACAGCGTGATGCGGCGCGATCCCGCCGCGCGGTCCCGGGTGGCGGTCTTCCTGACCTATCCGGGCCTCCATGCGATCCTGGCATATCGCGCGGCCCACGCCCTCTGGGTGCGGGACTGGCGGACCCTGGCGGTCTTCCTCTCCTATCTGGCGCGCATCGTCACCGGGATCGAGATTCATCCCGGCGCGCGGATCGGCCGCCGCTTCTTCATCGACCACGGCACAGGCGTCGTGATCGGCGAAACGGCGGAGATCGGACAGGACGTCACCCTCTATCAGGGCGTCACGCTGGGCGGCACGACCCTCGATCCCGGAAAGCGCCACCCGACGCTGGGCGACGGCGTCATCGTCGGCGCCGGCGCAAAGGTGCTGGGGCCGTTCACGGTCGGCGCGAACGCCCGCATCGGATCGAACGCCGTGGTGGTCAAGGAGGTGCCGCCGGGCGTCACCGTCGTCGGCATTCCGGCCAGGGTGGTGGCGCCGCGCGACCGCACCGAACAGCCGAAATTCGTCGCCTACGGCACCCCGTGCGAGGATTTGCCGGATCCGGTCGCGCGCGCTCTGCGCGGGCTGATGAACGAGGTGACGCATCTGCGCCGGCGCGTGGAGGAGTTGGAGACGACCCATGCCGGCGACGCTTCTCCCCTGGACGATCTGTCCCCGACGGACGGGGAGGAGAAGATCGCCGCGGAGACGGCCGCGTCCTCCCGAGGCGATTGCTGAACGCCCGATGCTGAATGCCCGGTCGGGGCTTCGAAGGAGCATATGCGATGAGGTTGAGCACCAAGGGACGTTACGCCGTGATGGCGATGGTCGATCTCGCCCGCTACAGCGACGGGTCGCCGGTCGCGCTCGCCGACATCGCGAGCCGGCAGGAGATCTCGCTCTCCTATCTCGAACAGCTTTTCGCCAAGCTGCGGCGCGGCGGGCTGGTCAGGAGCGTCCGGGGGCCGGGCGGCGGCTATCTGCTCGGCCGCTCGGTCGACATGCTCCGCATCTCCGACATCATCCTTGCGGTGGACGAGCCGGTGCGCGCCACCCGTTGTGAACCCCATTCCGCCGCCGGCTGCCTTTCGGACAAGAGCCGCTGCCTCACCCATGATCTGTGGGAGGAGCTGGGCAACCAGATCCACCTCTATCTGAGTTCGGTATCTCTGGAGGATGTGGTCCGCCGCCGGGTGCTCGGCCGGCGTCAGCTCTTCATGTCCCCGACTCCGAACACGGCCACTCCGCTGGAGGTGCGGGACGCGCCGCCCGCGGCGGCTGAATGACCCCTCTCTATCTCGACCACAACGCCACCGCGCCGCTGAGGCCGGAAGCGAAGGCGGCGATGGTCGCCGCGCTCGACCATGTCGGCAACCCGTCCTCGGTCCACCGTTTCGGCCGCGATGCCCGCCGGATCGTTGAGGATGCCCGCAAGGCCGTGGCCGCGCTGGTCGGCGCTCCCGCCGCCGCGATCGTCTTCACCGCCGGCGCGACGGAGGCCAACAACGCGATCCTCTCCGGCTGTGACCGTCCGAGGATCCTGATCTCCGCCATCGAGCATGACAGCGTCCTTGCCGTTCCCGACGCAGCGGAAACCCTCGCCGTCGGCCCCGACGGGCTGCTCGACCCGGCCACGCTGGACGCGGCGCTGACGGTCGGAGAGCGGCCGGCGCTGGTGTCGGTCATGCTGGCGAACAATGAGATCGGGACGATCCAGCCGATCGCCGAACTGGCCGGGATCGCCCGCCGCCACGGCGCTCTCTTCCATTGCGACGCCGCCCAGGCGGTCGGCAAGTTCCCGGTCGATTTCATGGCGCTCGGTGTCGACTACCTGACCCTCTCCGCCCACAAGTTCGGCGGCCCGCAGGGCGTCGGCGCGCTGGTCGTGCGCGAAGGCGTCGCCGCGCCGCGCCTTCTCAAGGGCGGCGGGCAGGAACGTCGCCGTCGCGCGGGCACGGAGAATGTCGCCGGCATCGCCGGTCTGGGCGCGGCCGCTGCCGCCGCTTTGGCCGGGCTCGACGGCTTCGCTGCGCTCTCCCGCCTGCGCGACGCGATGGAAAGCCGCATCCGAGCGGCCTGCCCCACGGTTCGGGTTTTCGGGGAAGGCGCTCCGCGCCTGCCCAACACCTCCTGCCTGACCATGCCTGGCGTCCCGGCGGAAACCCAGATCATGGGCTTCGACCTGGCCGGCATCGCAATCTCCTCCGGGTCGGCCTGCTCCTCGGGCAAGGTCGCCGCCAGCCATGTGCTGGCCGCCCTCGGAATCGACCGCGCGGAGGCGGAGACGGCGCTCCGCGTCAGCCTCGGCTGGACGACCCGGCCGGGCGATATCGAACGGTTCGTGGAGGCCTGGATCACGCTGCGCCAGCGCGCCGCCCACCGGTCCAGCGCCGCCGCCTGACCTCCCCAATCATGGCCCAGGCAATCTATCTCGACCACGCAGCGACGACCCCGGTCTCGCCCCAGGTGCTGGAGGCCATGCTGCCCTGGTTCGGCGCGGCAAATCCCCACGCAGGCCATGCCGCCGGCGCCGAGGCAGCCGCTGCCGTGCGGCGCGCCTGCGCGCTGATCGCGGCCCCTATCGGCGTCGACGGCGCGTCGATCGTCCTGACCTCCGGCGCGACGGAGGCAAACAATCTGGCGCTCCGGGGCGCGGCCATGGCGGCGCGCAGCGGGGGACGCAACGGCGTAGTGACGGTCGCCACGGAACATTCCAGCGTGCTGGAAAGCGCCCGGCTGCTGGAACGCGACGGCTTCCGCCTGACCCTCCTGCCGGTCGATGGCGACGGGCTGGTCGACCCCGCCGCGCTCGCCGCCGCGGTCGACAGCCGCACCGCCATCGTCAGCGTCATGGCCGCGAACAATGAGACGGGCGTGATCCAGCCGCTCCGCGAATTGGCGGCGATCGCGAAGGCGGCGGGCGCTCTCTTCCACACCGACGCCAGCCAGGCCTATGGCCGGATGAATCTCGATGTCGGCGCGTTGGGGATCGATCTACTCAGCCTCTCCGGCCACAAGATCGGCGGCCCGCAGGGCGTCGGCGCGCTTTATGTCCGCTCCAGCCCGCCATTGGGGCTGGAACCGCTGATCGTCGGCGGCGGCCAGCAGAGGGGCTTGCGGGCCGGCACCATGCCGGTTCCGCTGGCGGTCGGGTTGGGCGAAGCGGCGCGGCTCATATCCGATCTTGGCGATATCCGTGAGGTTTTCCTGGCGGAGATCGGGCGTCTGATTCCCGACGCGGTCGTCCATGGAGAGCGCGCGCCGCGCGTGCCGCATATCCTCTCGCTCCGGCTCCCCGGTGTTTCGGCGGAGGATCTGCTGCTGGATCTGCCGGAGATCGCGGCCTCCACCGGCTCCGCCTGCGGTAGCGAAAGGCGGGAACCGTCCCATGTCCTGGCCGCGATGGGCCTGCCGCCCGTCGAATCGGCTGCGACGCTGCGTCTCAGCTTCGGCCGAACGACCGAAAAGGCCGCCGCCCTGGAAGCCGCCCGCCGGCTGGCCGCCGCCGCGCTGGCGCAACGCACCCAAGCGCCGGGCGGGACGCCACCGGGGGATGCGCCGCTGGCGTCGGCCGCCATCCTTCGCTAGAACACCGCTGCTTCAGGAAATTCGAGGTCACTGGCGACATGCCGCGCATCATTTTCATCGATCCGGACGGCACACGGCACGAGATCGAGGCTCCCGTGGGCCTATCGCTGCTCGAGGTCGCGCATGAGAACGACATCGACATCGAGGGCGCGTGCGAAGGCTCGCTCGCCTGCTCCACCTGCCATGTCATCGTCGATCCTTCCTGGTTCCAGAAGCTGGACGAGATCAAGGAGGATGAGGAAGACATGCTGGACCTCGCCTTCGGCCTCACCAAAACCTCCCGTCTGGGCTGCCAGATCATCGTGACGGAGGACCTGGACGGGCTGACCGTGACCCTCCCGGCCGGCACCAACAACATGATGTAACGACACCTTTGTTGGTCATTCCCGACTTGATCCGGAATCCATGGGCCGCCACCGTTTCGCTGGGCGGTGCAAAACCGGGCACGGCCCTGCCATCAATACCGCATGGATGTCGGATCGGGTCCGGCATGACGACGATTTTGGACTTCATTCAGAGCGTCAGCCGCGCCGCGCCGCCTCGATCGCGGCGATATCGATCTTCCCCATGGTCATCATGGCGTCGAACGCGCGCTTTGCTTCGCCGCCGCCAGCCGCCAGCGCGTCCATCAGCACGCGCGGCGTGATCTGCCAGGAAATCCCCCATTTGTCCTTGCACCAGCCGCACGCGCTCTCCTGCCCGCCATTGCCCACGATGGCGTTCCAGTAGCGGTCGGTCTCCTCCTGATCGTCGGTGGAGATCTGGAACGAGAAGGCTTCGCTGTGCTTGAACTGAGGGCCTCCGTTGAGGCCAAGGCAAGGAATGCCCGCAACCGTGAATTCGACCGTCAGCACGTCGCCTTCCTCGCCGGACGGGTAGTCGCCGGGCGCCCGGCATACGGCTCCCACCGCGCTGTCGGGAAAGGTCTCGGCATAGAAGCGGGCGGCGTCCTCGGCGTCCTTGTCGAACCAGAGGCAGATCGTGTTCTTCTGCATTGCGTGCTCCTTTCGCTTTGAACCCGGGATTTCGGCGTTCTCCGTTTCGCCCGCCGCTGATGCCCCACTATGCCGGATCACGTCCCGCATGACGTTCGAAAGTTGTCCTTATCCTGAGCTTGTCGAAGGATGCGGGGCCACATGGTTCGACAGGCTCACCATGAGGCTCCCTTGTTGGTCATTCCCGACTTGATTGGGAATCCATGGGCCGTCGCCGCTTCGCCGGCGGCGCAAACGTGATCGAAGCCTGGGCTTCTTCGACGCTGCATGGGTGCTTGATCAAGTCCGGCATGACGAATTTTCCCCAAATAAACCTACCATGACAGTAGGACATATCAGGGTTGACGCTCATCCATCGGCGCTACCCGCTCCCCCGAGCTCAAAGACCTAGAAACAAAAGGGTTTTTGTGCCATCCGCCCCATGATAGAACTTCGGCCGGTATTCCGGGATTTCCGGGCGTGAAAAGGCATAAAGGGGGTGGGAGAGCCCCTGGCATAAAGCCGGAAGCGTCCTATCTATCGTCTATCTGCCGCACAATGTGAGGTGACAGCCTCGGCGGCTCCGATCGCCGGACGATCGGAAACTGGTCAATTACCTGAGCGCGCAGCTTGGTTAATCGGTAGACGGTGAACTTGAGTGAGGAGCTGTCATGGCAGCCGTCAGCGAGACGATCGAACAGGTCAAGTCGGTCACCCGCGACAAGTACAAATATGGCTTCGTCACCTTCATCGAGCAGGAGACGGCGCCCAAGGGCCTGAGCGAGGACATCGTCCGGTTCATCTCCGCCAAGAAGGAGGAGCCGGAATGGATGCTGGAATGGCGGCTGAAGGCTTTCCGCGTCTGGCAGGCGATGGAACAGCCGAATTGGGCCAAGGTCTCGTTCCCGCCGATCGACTACCAGGACGCCTACTACTACGCCGCGCCAAAGCAGAAGGTGCGCCCGGAAAGCCTGGACGAGGTCGACCCGGAACTGCTGCGCACCTATGAGAAGCTGGGCATCCCGCTCGACGAGCAGAAGGTGCTGGCCGGCGTCGTCGCTGTCGACGCCGTGTTCGACAGCGTCTCCGTCGCCACGACCTTCAAGAAGAAGCTGGCGGAAGTCGGCGTCATCTTCTGCTCCATCTCCGAAGCGATCCGCGAGCATCCGGAACTGGTGAAGAAGTACCTCGCCTCCGTCGTGCCGGTGGGCGACAATTATTTCGCCGCGCTGAACTCCGCCGTCTTCACCGACGGTTCCTTCGTCTATATCCCGCCGGGCGTCCGCTGCCCCATGGAGCTGTCGACCTATTTCCGCATCAATGCGGAGAATACGGGCCAGTTCGAGCGTACGCTGATCATCGCCGAGGAGGGATCCTACGTCTCCTATCTGGAAGGCTGCACCGCGCCGCAGCGCGACGAGAACCAGCTTCACGCCGCCGTGGTGGAACTGGTCGCCCATGACGATGCGGAGATCAAGTATTCCACCGTCCAGAACTGGTATCCGGGCGACGAGGAAGGCAAGGGCGGCATCTACAATTTCGTGACCAAGCGCGCCGCGTGCCGGGGCAAGAATTCCAAGGTTTCCTGGACGCAGGTGGAAACGGGCTCCGCCATCACCTGGAAGTACCCGAGCTGCATCCTCCAGGGCGACAATTCGGTGGGCGAGTTCTATTCGGTCGCCATCACGAACAACCGCCAGCAGGCCGACACCGGCACCAAGATGATCCATATCGGCAAGAACACCAGAAGCCGGATCATCTCCAAGGGCATCTCGGCGGGCAAGTCGGACAACACCTATCGCGGGCTGGTGAAGGTGCTGCCGGGCGCGGAGGGCGCGAAGAACTACACCCAGTGCGACAGCCTGCTGATCGGCGACAAGTGCGGCGCGCATACCGTGCCCTATATCGAGAGCCGGAACAAATCGGCCCGCGTCGAGCATGAGGCGACGACCTCCAAGGTCAGCGACGACCAGCTTTTCTACTGCCGCCAGCGCGGCATCGGGGAAGAGGAGGCGCTGACCCTCATCGTCAACGGATTCTGCAAGGAGGTCCTGCAGGTCCTGCCGATGGAGTTCGCGGTCGAGGCGCAGAAGCTGGTCGGCATCAGCCTGGAAGGCTCCGTCGGCTGAGCCCCGTCCATTCGCCGAGAACGGCGAATGATGACAAATGATGACATCGGAAGAAAAACGCCGCGCACGCGGTGATCGAGAGTTTGGGAAGAATGACGAATGCTTGAGATCAAGGATCTGAAGGTCGCCGTCGACGGCAAGGAAATCCTGAAGGGCGTCAGCCTGACCATCAAGGCGGGGGAGGTCCATGCCATCATGGGCCCCAACGGTTCGGGCAAGAGCACCCTTTCCTACGTCATCGCCGGGCGCGACGGCTATGAGGTCACCGGCGGGTCGATATCATTCGACGGCAAGGATCTGCTGGAGATGGAGCCGGAAGAACGCTCCCGAGAGGGCGTGTTCCTGGCCTTCCAGTATCCGCTTGAGATCGGCGGCGTCGGCACCACCACCTTCCTGCGCACGGCGCTCAACGCCCACCGCAAGCATCGCGGCGAGGAAGAGCTGGACCCGATGAAGTTCGTGAAGCTGATGCGGGAGAAGACGAAGTCGCTGGGCATCGATCCGGAGATGATGAAGCGCGCGGTCAATGTCGGCTTCTCCGGCGGGGAGAAGAAGCGCAACGAGATTCTCCAGATGGCCCTCCTTGAGCCCAGGCTGGCGGTGCTGGATGAAACCGACAGCGGCCTGGACATCGACGCGCTGAAGATCGTCGCCGACGGCGTGAACGGGCTGAAGACGCCTGACAACGCCGCCCTGGTCATCACCCACTACCAGCGCCTGCTGGACTATATCGTGCCCGACCATGTCCATGTCTTGGCCGGCGGCCGCATCGTCGCGTCCGGCGGGCCGGAACTGGCGCACAGGCTTGAGGCGGAAGGTTATGCGGGCGTGGCGCCGGAGGCCGCGTGATGCCGACCCTCTCCGTCGTTCCCAAGACGCCCTATTCGGAGCGGTACCGTGAGGTCGCGCAGACCCTTCCGGGCCATGGCCGCGACTGGGTCCGCGCGCGCCGGGAGGAAGGGCTGTCCCGGTTCGAGAATGCGGGCATCCCCAGCCGGAAGGTGGAGGCGTGGAAATATACCGACCTCCGCGCCCTGGCGAAGGTCGAATTCCAGCCGACGCCGGCCGCTGATGCCCTTTCCCCCCGCGCGGCGGAACTGGTGGCGGCCGTTACCGGCGACGATCATCTGGTGGTCTTCGTCAATGGCCGTTTCCGCGCCGATCTGTCGGCGCTGGGCGCGTTGCCGGAAGGTGCGCGGATCGAAAGCCTGGCCGCCGGGCTGGAGTCCGGCGACGGCTTCGTCGCCGATCATTTGGGGCGCCTGGCCGACCTGCCGGACCGGCCGTTCCGCGATCTGAACGATGCTCTCCTGACCGACGGGCTGGCGCTGCGCGTCCCGCGCGGCGTGACCGTCGACGCGCCGATACGGGTCCTCTTCATCACCGACCATGAAGGCGATCCCGTCTCCCATCATCCGCGCCTCCTGATCGTGGCGGAGGAAGCCAGCCAGGCGACGGTCGTGGAAGACCATCGCGGGCCGGACGGCCAAACCTATTTCGCCAACGGCGTCACTGAGATTACCGTCGGGGAAGGGGCGCATATCCATCACTACAAGCGCCAGAGCGAGGGCGAGGCCGCGTTTCACCTCTCCACCGTCTTCGTGCATGTGGCCAAGGATGCCACCTATGACAGCTTCATCCTGTCCGACGGGGCGGGGCTGGCGCGCAACGACATCTACGCCCGGCTGGACGGAACCGGCGCGGATTGCCGCCTCTCCGGCGCCTATCTGGGCCGCCGCCGGCAGCATATGGACACCACGACGCTGATCGACCACGCCATGCCAGACGGCACCAGCCGGGAAGTCTACAAGGGCGTGCTGGACGGCAAGGCGCGGGGCGTCTTCCAGGGCAAGATCATCGTCCGCCGCGACGCCCAGCGGACGGACGGCTACCAGCTCAACCGTGCGCTGCTGCTGTCGCGGGAGGCGGAGATCGACTCCAAGCCGGAGCTTGAGATCTACGCCGACGACGTGAAATGCAGCCACGGCGCGACGGTGGGCGAGATCGACGCCGAGGCGCTGTTCTACCTGCGCGCCCGCGGCATCGGTGAGAAGGAAGCCCGTTCCCTCCTGGTCGAGGCGTTCGTCCAGGACGCGCTGGAGGAGGTCCGGGTCGACGCGGTGCGGGAGGAATTCGCCGCCCTGGTGCGGACCTGGATGGAAAACGCGGAGACCGCCTGATGGACGATGCCCTGACCCGTCCCGCAGCGGCGCATGTCAGCGCCGTCAACGATTACGATCTCGATCGGGTGCGGGCCGATTTCCCGATCCTGTCGCGGGAGGTCTATGGCAAGCCGCTGGTCTATCTCGACAATGGCGCGTCGGCGCAGAAGCCGCGCGCGGTGATCGAGGCCATCACCCATATCCTCGAGAACGACTACGCCAACGTCCATCGGGGGCTCCACTATCTCAGCGGCGCGGCGACGGACCTCTACGAGGGCGCGCGGGAGAAGGTGCGCGTCTTCCTGAACGCGGATTCGGTGAAGGAGATCATCTTCACCAAGGGAGCGACGGAATCGATCAACCTCGTCGCCTCCAGCTTCGGCCGCTCCCTCAGGGAAGGGGACGAAATCGTGGTGTCGGCGATGGAGCACCACGCCAACATCGTGCCCTGGCAGTTGCTGCGCCAGGATCGGGGCATCGTCCTGAAGGTTGCGCCCCTGCTGCCCGACGGGTCGCTGGACATGGCGGCGTTCGAGGCGCTGCTGGGGCCACGGACCCGGCTGGTCTCCATCGCCCATACTTCCAATGTGCTGGGCACCGTGACGCCGGCGGCGGAGATCGCGCGGCTGGCCCATGGGGCCGGCGCGAAGGTCCTGTTCGACGGATCGCAGGCGGCCGTCCACGGCCATGTCGATGTCCGCGCAATAGACGCCGATTTCTACGCCTTCACAGGCCACAAGCTCTACGGGCCGTCCGGCATCGGCATCCTCTACGGCAAGCAGGATCTGCTCGACCAGTTGCCGCCCTATCAGGGCGGCGGCGACATGATCCGGTCGGTGACGTGGGAGGAAACCCGCTTCAACGATTTGCCCTACAAGTTCGAGGCCGGGACGCCGCCGATTGTGGAGGCGATCGCGCTGGGCGTGGCGATCGACTATGTGACGCGGCTGGGGTTCGACCGCATCCGCGCCCATGAGAACGATCTGCTGCGCTACGCCACCGAAAGGCTGTCCCGCATAAGGGGGCTGAAGATCCAGGGCAACGCGCCGGGCAAGGCCGCCATCGTCTCCTTCACGGTGGACGCCGCCCATCCGCACGATCTGGCGACGCTGGTCGACCGGTCGGGCGTGGCGATCCGCGCCGGGCACCATTGCGCCCAGCCTCTGATGGACATGCTTGACGTGACCGCGACGGCGCGCGCCAGCTTCGGCCTCTACAACAGCCGGGCGGAGGTTGACGCGCTGGCCGAAGCGGTCGACTCTGCGATCAGGAAGCTGAGCTAGGGTCCGTCATGGCCGAACAGGACGCGGACGAGATCATCGAGGCGCTGGAGTTCCTGGAAGGGGATGAGCGCTACGACTACATCATCGGCCTCGGCAAGGCCCTGCCGCCGATGCCCGACGCACTGAAGACGCCCGCCACCAGGGTCGAGGGCTGCATGAGCCAGGTCTGGCTGGTCAGCCGCGTCGACAACAGCGGCAGGGAGCCGGTGCTGGAGTTCCAGGGCGACAGCGACGCCATCATCGTCAAGGGGCTGGTCGCGATCGTGATCGCGCTCTGCTCCGGCAGGACGCCGCGGGAGGTGCTCGATCTCGACCTCGCCGACCTGTTCGAGCGGGTGGAGATGCACAAGCACCTGTCCGGCGGCCGCCGCAGCGGTCTGGCGGCGATGGTGGCCCGTATCAAGGGCTTGGCGGAAGCCTACACGACGGCGGAGCCGGTGAATTAGGCGAGCGGCGACCCTATATGTGCGGGTAAGAGGACAAAGGATCACGGATAATGGCGACCATGCGACCCCTGCCCAAGGCCATCACCATCACCGACCGCGCGGCGGAACGGGTGAAGGAACTGATGGCGAACGCCGACAAGCCGATCGTCGGCGTCCGCGTCGGCGTCAAGGCACGCGGCTGTTCCGGCCTCAGCTATCACATGGAATATGCCGAGGAGGTGAAGCGGTTCGAGGATGTGGTGGAGGACAAGGGCGTCACCATCCTGATCGAGCCGTCGGCCTCCATGTTCCTGATCGGGACGGAGATGGACTACGTCCAGGAGGATCTGGGCGCGCGGTTCGTCTTCAACAATCCCAACGAGGTCGACCGTTGCGGCTGCGGCGAGAGCTTCCGCGTCGCGCCCCAGCAGCCCGATGCCGAACCCGCGGCGCCCTGACCGATGTCCGCCGCGAGCAATCTTTCCGAAGGCCCTGGCCTCCAGGACTTCATGGGCGGGCTGGAGGTCGTGGAGCCGGACTGGATCCACGTCAAGACCGACCGCAACCATGTCGACCCGCCGGTCGACGTTGAGACGGTCCGGGAGGCGGTGATCGACAACCTGATGCTGGTCGAGGATCCGGAGATCCCGATCAACATCTACGATCTGGGCCTGATCTACGATCTGGACGTTTCGGCGGACGGCTCCGTCCGTGTCCTGATGACGCTGACCGCGCCGAACTGCCCCGTCGCCGGCAGCCTGCCGGAGATGGTTCGCAAGGGCGTTCTCAACGTCCCCGGTACGACGGGATGTGAAGTCGATCTCACCTGGGATCCGCCCTGGGGTCCTGAGAAAGCCAGCGAAGACGCACGGCTGGCGCTGGGTTTCTAGAAGAGCGGGCTTAAGGCTGTTCCCGTTTTTGCTCGTTTCGATATCACGTTATTGTCCCTGTCCTTCGTGAGCGATCGCGAGTAGCACGGACGCCATTGGCGATATCGGTTTTTCTTCTGTTTTATTTTACGTAAATGTGACGCTCTCCATGCAGGAGGACGTCTCCATCCGGTTTCGCCGCCTTGATCAATGCCAACAGGCGGAGACGGCACCCCGTGAGCGGAACGAGAAAAGACTGGATCGATTGCGCCAAGGCCCTGTCGATCCTTCTGGTCATCCTCTATCACATCGACCTCTATTTCGTGGCCACCGGCTGGAACAGCCCGTTGCTGGGCGGGCTGTCCTCGCTGTTCCAGTACATGCGGATGCCGCTCTTCTTCTTCATTTCCGGCGCCTTCGCCGCGCGGCTGATCAACAAGGAGTCTCCGGGGAGCAAACTGGCTTTCCGGATAACCAATTACCTCTATCTCTATCTGCTCTGGTCGCTGGTCCGGCACTACGTGCTGCTGGCCGATCCCAGCATCGCCCATGAAGCGCAGGGCGGCGTGCTGCCGCCGATCCTGAACATCCTGTTCTACCCGTTCAGCGGCCTTTGGTTTCTCTACGCGCTGGGGCTCTATTACAGCCTGGCCTTCATCCTCCGCCGGCTGCCGCCTGGCCTGCACCTGGTCCTGGCGATGGCGCTGGCGGCGACCGTGGAATCCGGCGCGTTCCGAACCGACAATTTCGTCCTGAACAATCTGGCGCAGTACTACGTGTTCTTCGCCATGGGCGGGGAACTGGCGCGGCTCCTGTTCGAACGGGCGGAGAAGGTTCCTCTCGCAGCCTGGGCGGGCGCCATCATAGCCTTCCCGGCCCTCGTGGGTGCGGCCAGGATGACCGGCCTGCTCAACGTGCCGATCGTCGTGCTGCTGGCCGATCTCGCCGGACTGGCGGCCGGGATCGGCATGGCCCTCTTCATCGCGCGGACGCCCCTGCGATCGGCGGTGGCGATGATCGGCCGGAACACGCTGCCGATCTACGTCCTGCACGCGCTCATCATCTCCATCACGATCAACGCGATGCTGAGATTCGACCTGGCGCCGGGCTATCTACCGGTCGCCCTGATCGCCACCGTCTGCGTCGTGCTGCCTCTCGGCATCCATGCCCTCTGCGCCAGGCGGCCGCTGGCCTGGCTGTTCCAGTCCCCCCTCCCGGACCTACTCAACCGCCCGCCCCGCAAGGCAACGTCCAGGCCCGCGCCCTTGCGCGAAGCCTCGCTGGGCAGGAGCGCTTAGACCTCTCCTTCATGGTGAGCCTGTCGAACCAAGTGGGCATCGCACCAGAAAACGTCATGCTGGACTTGATCCAGCATCCATACGGTGTTGATGGCCGCGGGGGCGGTGCTCGCTCCTTCACCCTCATAAGGCGGCGCCGGCCCATGGATTCCGGATCAAGTCCGGAATGACGAATAGGAGAAGATCTTCGCATCTCTCCCGGGAATCGTGGCACATTACGATTTTCTTAAGTCCTGATCGGTTAACCAAGACGCATGACGGCGTCTCTCTTCGGAATGGCGGCACCTGTGCTGTCACAGATCGCGTCGATCGCGATCATCGCGGCGCTCTACCCCCTGTTCCGGCGGGTTCCGCGGCGTTGGGGCCGCGCCATCGTATTGGGAAGCCTGTTCGGCGTCGGCGCCATCGCCGGGATGCTGATGCCGGTGGAGATCGACCCCGGCTTCGTCTTCGATCTTCGCGCCGTGCCTCTCGGCGTCGCCGGCTTCTTCGGCGGGCCGATCGTCGGCCTGGTGGCGTCGGCCATCGCCGGAGCGTTCAGGCTGTGGCTGGGCGGGGGCGGCGCGCCGACCGGCATCGTCATGGTCTTCGTCGCCTTCCTGTGCGGCCTGTCGGCGCGGCTGTGGATTCCCGAACGCCAGGCGCTGCGGTACCTCAACCTGATCGTCCTCGGCGCGGCGCTGGCCGGGACCAGCATCCTGGGCCTGTGGGTCCTGCTGCCGTCGATGATCATGGCCAACTTCATGACCTTCTACCTGCCGATGATCGCGGGAACGCTCATCGGCACGACGCTTCTCGGCGGGCTCCTGCTGCATGAGGAAGACAGGATCGCGGCGCTGGTAGCCCTCCGCCGGGCGCTCAGGAAGAAGCACAAGCTTCAGAAGGCTCTGTCGATCGAACGCGGCATCGTGCGCACCCTGTTCGAGGGCTGGCCCGAATTCATCTATCTGAAGGATCCCGACGGCCGGTTCCTGGCGGCGAACGCCGCTATGGCCGCCCATCTGGGCCGCACCCATCCCGATGATCTGATCGGCCACGGTGACGATGAGTTCCTGAAACCCGACGATGCGGCGCTGTTCCGGTCCATCGAGCGAGAGGTGATGGAGAAGGGGGAGGGGATCGTCGGTTATCTGGAGCATTTCATGACGCCGTCAGGCCGCGAATGCTGGGTATCCTCGACCAAACTGCCCTCCTATGACGATGAGGGCCGCCTGATCGGCGTCCTCGGCATCGGCCGCGACGTGACGCCGGAGATACAGGTCCAGCATGAGCTGGAGGCCGCCAAAACCAAGGCGGAGGAGGCCAACCGCGTGAAGGCGGCCTTCCTCGCCAATATGAGCCATGAGTTGAGAACGCCGCTCAACGCCGTCATCGGCTTCTCCGACCTGATGCAGCAGGCGGTCGTCGGGCCGCTGACGACCAAGCAGCGGGAATATATAGCCGACATCAACGGCGCCGGCCGCGCGCTGCTGAACATGGTGGAGAACCTGCTCCGCTTCTCGACGCTGGAGGCGGGGCGGTTCCCGATCCATGAGGATTGGATTGATGCCGTGGAGGTCATCCGCGATGTTGGCCGGCTGGTCCGGCCGGCGGTGGAGAAAGGCGGGATCGACTATTCGGAATCGCTCGGCCGCGACCTGCCGCTTCTCTATGCCGACCGGCTGGCGCTCGTCCACATGGTCCAGAACCTGCTGGTCAACGCGGTGAAGTTCACCGCCGCCGGCGGCAGCGTTCGGGTGGAGGCGTCAATCGTCGACGGAGCGTTCCGCATCGCCGTGGCCGATACCGGCATCGGCATCAGCGAGGAAGCCCTGGCCGAGGTCATGGAACCCTTCGCCCAGGGCGACGACTGGCTGAACAAGCGCCATGAAGGCGTCGGACTGGGCCTCGCCATCACGCTCTCGCTGGCGAAGCTGCACGATGCGCGGCTGGTCCTGGAGAGCCGGCAGGGGGAAGGCACCACCGCGTCGCTGCACTTCCCCCCGGACCGCGTCGGCCAGACCAGTCTGGTCCGGACCGGCTGATCAGATCCGGCGCGGCGTCCACTGATAGATCCAGGTCTCCGTCAGCGCCGTTTCGTCCAGCTTGAGATAGAGGCGCAGGTCCACAGGCTCCGTGCCCTCGACCTCCACCAGGTCGAAATTGACCCGCCAGCCGCCCAGTTCCTCGATCGGGCGCGCGGCCGGCTCGCTGATGCGGCCGCGGGAGGTGGTGATGACCGGCTCCACCGGCGTTTCCCGGCTCAGGAGCGCCAGATCGCCGCCCTTGAAGTCGATCACGAACTTCCGGCTTTCGCTGGTCTGGTCCAGCCCCGGAATCCCGCCGGCGCCGATCCGGGTCGCGATGACTCTGGCGGCGGTCGCGTAATTGCCCGGCACCTGCGTGCCCCATGACAGGCGGTAGTCGAGAGCAATCTCCTGCCCCGGCGCGATCTCCTGCTCCGGCACCCAGAAGGCGACGATGTTGTCGAACGTCTCGTCCGCCGTCGGGATCTCGACAAGCTGCACCGCGCCCTTGCCCCACGGCCCCAGCGGCTCCACCCACAGATTGGGCCGCTTGTTGTAGTAGACGCCGTCATCCTGATAGTGCTCGAATTTCCGGTCGCGCTGCAGCAGGCCGAAGCCGCGCGGATTCTCGTCCATGAACAGGTTGGCCCGCAGGACGGGTGAGTTCACCAGCGGCCGCCACATCCATTCGCCGTTGCCGCGCCACATCGACAGCCCGTCGGAATCATGGACCTCCGGCCGGAAATCGTCCGAGACGCGGCGGTCGTTCTCGCCGAACTGGTACATGCTGGTCAGCGGCGCGATGCCAAGCTGATTGATCGCGGCGCGCGGGAACAGGTTCGTGCGCACGTCCATCAGCGTGGTCTGGCCGGGGCTGATGTCGAAGCTGAAGGCACCGGCGATGCTGGGGCTGTCCAGCAGGGCATGGACCGTCAGGGTCGTCTCCCCTGGCGCCGGCCGCTCGATCCAGAAGGCGCGGAAGTCCGGGAACTCCTCGCCGCTCGGTAGGCCGGTGTCGATCGCCAGGCCGCGCGCGGACATGCCGTACTGCCGCTCGCCGCCGACCGCCCGGAAGTAGCTCGCGCCCAGGAAAGCCGCCATGTCGAATTCGAAATCGGTATGGAAATGGACGCGGAAGCCGGCGAAGCCCAGATCGGCCGGCAACGGCGGATCAAACTCGTTGTCGCCATAGTCGAACAGGTCGCTGGAATAGGCGATCGGCGTCGCCTGCCCGTCCACCACCTCATGGATCTTTACCGGCTTCAGGAAGAAGAGCCCCAGATGGAAGAGCCGGACCTGGAAGGCCAGATCGTCCTCCGCCCACAGGGATTCGTCCTCCTCGTACGCGATGTCCTGATATTGGTCCCAGCTCAGATCCTTCAGGGCCTGGGGCACCGTGTCCGGCGGCGGCACATAGGCCGCCTCGGCCAGCCGCCGCGCCTCGGCCACCAGCCATTCGCGATCGAAGGGCTGGGCAGGGCCGGCGGCCGATCCAGTCATCTGGGCGCGGGCGGGCAGGGCGGCCAGCAGCGGATAAAGGGCGCCGACCGCTGTCGCGGCGGCGGCGGTGGAGAGAAGCTCGCGTCGTTTCATCGGGCCTGTCGGGGAAAGGTCGTGCGGGAGACCGGACGGCCTGTCCATCCGGCAGCGGAATCTAGCGCGATCGGCCATAAGGCCGAAGCGCATTGTGGCAAGGAACGTGCGGCGGCGGGCGGAGGTTGCATGGCGTTGTCGAACGCCCATATAACCCGCCGATGAACTCGCCCATGAACTCGCCCATGAACTCACTGGGATTCGACAAGGCGCCGAAGGACACGCGGGTCGTCGTCGCCATGTCGGGCGGCGTCGACAGTTCCGTCACGGCCGCCCTTCTGGCGGAGGAGGGGTATGACGTGGTCGGCGTCACCCTCCAGCTCTACGACCATGGCATGACCGTGGGGAAGAAGGGCGCGTGCTGCGCCGGGCAGGACATCTACGACGCCCGGCGCGTCGCCGATTCCGTCGGGTTCGCCCATTACGTCCTTGATTATGAAAGCCGCTTCTCCCAGGCGGTGATCGACGACTTCGCCGACAGCTATTTGCGCGGAGAGACGCCGATCCCCTGCGTGCGCTGCAATCAGCGGGTAAAGTTCCGCGACCTTCTGGAGACGGCGCGCGATCTGGGCGCGGAGGCGCTGGCCACCGGCCACTATGTACGCCGCGCCATGGGGCCGGCGGGGGCGGAACTGCGCCGCGCCGTCGATCCGGCGAAGGATCAGAGCTACTTCCTCTTCGCCACCACGGCCGAACAGCTCGATTTCCTGCGCTTCCCCCTCGGGGGGATGACCAAGCCGGAAACCCGGGCGCTCGCCGCCCGTTTCGGGCTGGAGGTCGCGGACAAGCCGGACAGCCAGGACATCTGCTTCGTGCCCACCGGCGGCTATGCGGAGGTGGTGAGGAAGCTGCGCCCCGGCGCGATCGATGCGGGCGATATCGTCCATGTCGATGGCCGCGTGCTGGGCCGCCATGACGGCATCATCAACTACACCATCGGCCAGCGGCGCGGCATCGGCGTCGGCGGCGGTGATGCGCTCTATGTCGTGCGGTTGGAGCCGGAGACGCGCCGCGTGATCGTCGGCCCGCGTGATGCGCTGGCCCGCGACCGGGTGCGCGTCCAGGACGTCAACTGGCTGGGCGACAACCCGCTGGACGACAGCCCGCGCCGCATCCAGGTCAAGTTGCGCTCCGCCCAGCCACTCGCCGACGCGGCGGTGACCGTCGCGCCCGGCGGCGCGGAAATCCTGCTCGACGCGCCGCAGTTCGGCGTCGCGCCGGGGCAGGCCGCCGTCTTCTACGATGGCGACCGGGTGCTCGGCGGCGGCTGGATCGCCGAAGCCGCCCTCGAACTCGCCGCCTGATCTCCCGTCCCACAAGGAACCATCGATGTCGCTCGACGCCCTGACCGAATCCGTGCGCGCCCGCGCCGCCCTGAACCCGCCCCTGGGCGCGCGGGTGAAGTTCGACCTCGGCGCGGACGGCGTTCTCTACTGGGACGGAACGGCCTCCCCGGCGGTGATCGGCGCCCAGGACGGCGAGGCCGACACGGTCCTGACCATCAAGGCCGACAATCTGCGCAAGCTGGTCGACGGTACGCTCGACCCGACGCTCGCCTTCATGACCGGGAAGCTGAAGGTGAAGGGCAATATGGGCATCGCGCTCAAGCTCTCCTCGATGCTCGGCGACTGACGCCGGGAAAGGGTGCAAGGAAGGGCACGCCGAACCGGCCGATCCGCCTTGACAGCCGCCCCGTCCCGCCATATACGCAAGCCCTCTCCGGGGCGGAGTAGCTCAGCCGGTTAGAGCAGCGGAATCATAATCCGCGTGTCGGGGGTTCGAGTCCCTCCTCCGCTACCAATATTTTCAAGCACTTGACACATTTTCCCGCTCATCAATCCGCGCGCCCTGTGCCGGGGATTGTGCGTGTGCTGAAATTGGCCAAGGTCAGCGCGCCCTCGAAACCGACTGCACTGTTTGCTTTTCGTTCTGGCGTAGAGTGGACCGGACCACTGAGGAATAGGCGGTGCGGCTGGAACCGCACAACCGGTAAGCGGAAAGACGATTGATAACTGCCACCACGCATGCTTGAGTTTCGCGCATGGCAATCGTCAATGTCGATGGCATCCGATATCTCGATTCTGGTGTCGTTTTCCTGCGACCAGATGGGGTAGTCGAAGTCTCTTTCCTGCATGGGTCAGAGACGCATGTTGTTGCCCTCAAGCTGCGTGCTGACGGTGGTGCGCCCGGGGTTAGGCATGGTGCCCCAACCTCGGGGCGCACAGTCGTCCATTTGGCAAACATGCCAATGGATAAAGTCTCGGCCGGTGGAAGAGTCGGCATAGGCAAGATCGGCGACGAGAATTTGCGGCTCGCTTTTGAGCTTGAGCCGCTGCCGATCCCGGATCACCAGCGTAAACTAACCTTCATGCTCTTTGTGGATGCGTCATGACAGACCCGCCACAGGTAGTCGATGAAGGCGTTGTCATGAAGCCGTCTGTGGACGCCGAGTTCCGTTTGCGCCAAGAGCGCCAGCAAATGGGTCGTGTCGGTGAACTGTTTGGCGACAAGTACCATGCTCCGATCTGGATTGCCGGAATTGTGTGCTTCGCTGTACTAATTCTCATTGGAGTTGCAATGACATTTAGTGGCAATGAGGGCATAAAATTCTTTGAGGGTTTGGTTGGTGTCTTGTTGGGCGCGCTGGGTTATTTATTCGGCTCGATGACTGGGGGAAGCCGTTAGATATTTGCTTTCTATTCTTGATCCGCCCTCCGCATCTCCTCCTCACCCAACATCTTCCAGACAGTGGCAAGGGGAAGAAACATCCTGAGCGGGTTGGACTTGAACGGCGTGAAACCGTAGCCCTCGTAAAGCGCCTTGCGTCGCGCGGTCAGGTTGGGGTTTCCGTCGTCGAGAACATCGAGCACGACAACCGCGATCCACAGGCTTTCGGATGCGAGTGCGATGCGCTGCAACGCATCCGCTAGCAGGTCGCCCCCATAGCCTTGGCCGGCATGCTTTTGATCGACGCCGATCATGGAAATGTACGCGGCGGGGATCGATCCATGGCGTGGACGCGACCGGGCGAAGGTCTTTGGCAATTCCTGATAGTCGATCGCATGGGCATTGACAGCGTGGAAGCCGATGACCTCATCGTCTGCGCCCACCATCACGAAAACGCGGAGGTTTCCTGCTTTCGCCAGCTTGTTCGCAGTTCGTTTGAAGAAATTATCGACCTGCTCAACACCGCAGGAAAAAGCCGTCCGATCGTGTTTTTCAGGATCGAACGGCTCTATGGTCAGCTTGGCGTCGCCGGGCGAAGTCACCTGGAAACGACACGCGACCCATGGCGAGCAAAGGCATCCCGCAATTTGGCAGTCGGGGCCGGCGGATTGTCGAGCGCCGAGAAGAATGCGGCATGATCCACCGGATCAAGCACGGTGCGCTCGTGTGCCGCGATGGTTTCCAGTGCGGAATGATAGGCGGCGTTCATCGTAAACACCGAGTCATCCACCCCGCTCAGCGCCGCCGCCTGCTGGATCGTCCTCTTGATGTGGGGCTTGGTGCGGAAATTCATCCGCTCGCTGGCCCGCTCGTCAATGTCTTTCGTATCGTCGTGGAAAGCGCGCATCATCGCCTCCTCATGTCAGGCGTGATACATGTACGTCGGTGTGACGTACATATCAAGGGATGATCTCTGCCGTGCCCCCCGGCGCCGTTCACTCCGGCTGCACGGCCGGGGCAATCTCCGTCTGTGGTGGCGCTGACGAACTATCGGCGTCTGATGGCGAGGGCGCCGGTGAAGGCTCGTCGGTTGCGGGTTCCGGCGTGGCGGGGTCTGCCTGCTGCGCCTCCTCCTCGCCGGCGGCCATTGCGGACCGATCCGTGCCGATCGGCTCCGGCGTGATCGTGCCGTCCGCCGCCGCGACGCGCCAGACGGTGTTGCCGGCGTCGTCGGCGATCAGGAGCGCGCCCGTCCCGTCGATGGCCACGCCGACCGGCCGGCCATGGGCCTGGTCGCCCTCGATGAAACCGGTGACGACATCCTGCGCCATGCCGGCGGGGCTGCCGTTCTCGAACGGCACATAGATGACCTTGTAGCCATTGAAGAAATTGCGGTTCCAACTGCCATGCTCGCCGATGAACGCGCCGTTCGCATAGGCGTCGGGCATGGCGGAGCCGTTCGTAAAGGCCAGGCCCAGCGCGGCGACATGGCTGGAGAGCGCGTAATCGGGCATGACCGCCTGCTCCACCATGTCCGGCCGCAGGGGATGGACCCGCTCGTCCACATGGTCGCCGTAATAGCTCCAGGGCCAGCCGTAGAACGCCCCCTCCCGCACCGACGTCATGTAGTCCGGCACGAGATTGGGGCCGAGTTCGTCGCGCTCATTGACGACGGTCCATAGTTCGCCGGTTTCGGGATGGAAGACCAGGCCGTTGGGGTTGCGCAGGCCGGAAGCGTAAACGAGGGCGGCGCCCGTCTCCCGGTCCACCCGCCAGATCGCCGCGCGACCCTTTTCGGCTTCCAGCCCCCGTTCCGCGACATTGGAGTTGGAGCCGACCGAGGCGTAGAGGAAGCGGCCGTCCGGGCTGAGCGCCAGATCCTTGGTCCAATGGTGGTTGATCGGCCCGCCCGGCAGCGGCGTCAGCACGCTCGGTTCGGCGGTGATCTCCATCTGGCCCAGCTCATAGGGGTAGGCGAGGATCGCATCGGCCGCGGCGACGTAAAGCGTGCCTTCGTACCAGGCGACGCCGAAAGGCGAGTTGAGCCCGGTCAGGAGATCGCTGCGTTCGTCCACCTGCCCGTCGCGGTTCGTGTCGCGCAGGAGGGTGATCAGGTTGCTCTCTTCCTGCGGCCCCCCGCCGCCGCCGTGGGCCAGCGACATGATCCAGCCGCGGATCACGTCCTTGGGCCGGATGACCGGCTTGCCGGTGGGCCCGCGCGACTGGACGACGAGCACGTCTCCGTTCGGCAAGGTATGGACTGTCCGCGGGTTGACGAGATCCCGCGCATAGGCGGTGACGGTCAAGCCCTCGGGAACCGTCGGCGTCTCGCCCTCCTGCCAGCCGATGACTTCCGCGATCTTCATGTCGGGCAGCAGGCCCGGATCGGGCTCGGGCAGCACGGGGTCGGGGCCGATCTGCTGGGAAATGTCGAAATCCGCGCCGTCGTCGCAGCCGGCGAGGGCGAAGAGGACGATGCAGCATCCCGCGAGGGTCGATGCGCGGAGGAATGAGAGGCTATTCATGATTGCTGACCCCGATGCCGTGGCGAAAGACCATCGCTCGGCCGAACCAGTCGGAGACGGCGAGGACGAGCACGGTCACGGCCGACAGGATCAGGCCGTAGGGAACGACGCCGGTCCAGCCGTCGCCGGCATGGACGAGGCTGTTGAAGAAGGCCAGGATCAGGGCGATCACGCCGCCCAGCGCATGGGGCCAGGCCGATCCCGGCGCGCGAGCCGCCGGCCGAAACAGGAAATCCGCCGCGCCCACGAGCGCCGCGATGACGCCAAAGACTAGCCCCGCCAGAAGCAGCCACTCGGAAAAATACTGCCACATGAGATACGACGTTCGCCAATAGGCGATGTCGGTCAGGAGCGTGAGCGTGAAGCAGACGATAGGAAACGGAGCGAGGGTCGCGTGAATCGGATGCCCGGCGACTGCGGCGGCGGAAGCGGATTGCTGGCGGTTCATCAAGGCGGCTCGACATGGTCATCGTTGGGTTACGTCGAGTCATACAGACGCCGGCCCCTTTTGTTCCCGTCGACCGTGTGGTCGCCTGAACCCGCGTGACAATGTCGCCGGATCAGGATATTATTCCTGTAACGATTGCGGGAACTCTCAAGTCTGAAGTGATTTGGAAACAGCTAAAGCCGACAAAAGCCTACAAAAGCCAACACGAGAAAAAAAAGCCCTCTCCCCTCGTGGGAGAGGGTTGGGTGAGGGGGCGGTTGGTTTCCTGCTCCGATGTCTCCGCCCTCGAAGGCTTTGAAATTCGATGAAAAGCCGACAAAAGCCTACAAAAGCCGACACCAGAAAAACCTCCTCCCGCCGCGGCGGTAGCAGGGGCGGCCTGAGGTCTCGTTAATGATGATTGCCCGGCTCGCCGCATTCGAGGAAAATGCCGATGGTCGCCGAGCCCCGAAGGAGGGCCGGCGTGGCTTGCCTTCAGGCAGGGGGCGGTTGCAGGGATTGCCCTTCCATGGCCGTCGCTCTGTCGGAGGTGCGGGACGCCGTCGATGCACGGGCGTTGCTGGACGCCCTCCTGTCCCGGATCGAACTGGCGGTCTGCCTGTTCGACCGTGAGGACCGCGTCGTCTTCTGGAACGACGCCTATCTTCGCTTCTTTCCCGAGGAAGCGCCGATCATACGGCCCGGCATCCCCTATGCCGAAACGCTGCGCCGCTATTTCGAAACGAACCTGTCCGCCGCGGAACTGCCGTTGCTGGAGCGTCACGTCGAGGCAGGGCTGGAGCGGCATCGGAAGCAGAACGATCCCTATGTCTATCAGCGGCAGGACGGGCGCTGGTATGAGGTCCGGTTCCACCGCTTCGCCGACGGCGGCAGGCTGAAGATCTGGTCGGACGCAACGGCCGCCCTGACAGCGGAGGCGGCGCGGTCCGGCATCGCCGACGCCGTCGCGGCGGATATCGGCGTCGCCCAGTACGATGCGGAAGGCAGGTTCATCCTGGCCAACAAGGCGATGGGCGGCCTGTTCCCCTGGAGCATCGATCTCTACCGCCATGGCGCAAGCTATGGGGAGCATCTTCGCCGCTACGCCGACCAGATCCTGGCGGAAGGCGAGCGGGCGCGGATCGAGCGGCTGGCCGCGCGGGAGAATCCGGGCGGGGAGCCGGTGCGCGAGCCGATGATCTTTCAGCGGCGGGACGGCGGCTGGCTCCAGCTTGAGGAGCGGTTGATCGGCGGCAACGGGTTGATGAGCCTGTGGACCGACGTGACCGGCCGGATGAATGCGGAGGCGCAGGTCAGCCGGCTGCGGGAAAGGCTGACCGACGCCATCGATTCCCTGGCCGACGGCTTCGCCCTCTATGATTCCGACGATCGTCTGGTGATCTGCAACGACCAGTACCGGGAGTTGAACGCTGTCACGGCCGACCTGCTGGTCCCCGGCGTGCGGTGGGAGGATTTCGTGCGCGAGGGGGCCCGGCGCGGCCAGTATGCGGACGCGGCGGGCCGGGAGGAGGAATGGGTGGCCGAACGCAAGGCGCAGCGCGCCCGCGTCGGCACGCCGTTCGAGGTGCCGCTGAGCGACGGAAGATGGATGCGCGTTGTGGACTGGCGCACGCGGGAGGGCGGCACGGTCGGCATCCGCATCGACGTCACCGCGCGAAGGGAGCGGGAGGCGGAGATCGCGCGCCGCACCGCCATGCTCGACGCCATCGGCTATGCCGCGTCGGCCATCGTCGGGCGCATCGGCTGGCAGGGCGGCATCCGGCAGTTGCTGAGCAAGCTGGGCGAGGCGGCGGAGGTCAGCCGGGTGTCGATCTTCCAGGTCCATCGGAATGCCGAGCGGGAACTGGTGCAGAGCTGCCGGTTCGACTGGGCGGCCCCCGGCCTCGTCACGCTCAGCGACGATCCCCGGAACTGGAACCAGAGCCTGACCGGCGACGACCCGGTGATGCGGCGGTGGACGGAGGAACGGCGCGGCGGCCGCCCTATCCAGGTGATGGCCCGCGACCTGACGGGGGAGTTGAGGGAGGAGTTCGACCGCCAGGGATCGCTCTCCTTCGTATCGGTCCCGATCTTCGTCGACGAGGAATGGTGGGGGCATATCGGCTTCGACGATTGCCGGCGGGAGCGGGTCTGGACCTCGCTTGAGATCGACATCCTCACCACCGCCGGCACGCTGATCGCGTCGGCGATCGAACGCGCGCAGGTGGAGGAGCGGCTGAGGCTGAGCGAGGAACGGTACCGGCGGCTGGTCGATTTGCTGCCCGACGGCGTTATGCTGCACGACCGGCGCGGGATAAGGTTCCTCAACGCCGCCGGCCGCGCCATCCTCGGCCTGTCCTCGCCGGAGGATCTGAATGGCCGCTCCTACGCCGATTTCATGGTCGACCCGCGCGATCCGGTCAATCGCGGCGCGATGCGGCGGCTGCTGGAATCGGGCGGGGACGTGCCGGTCACGGAATGTCGCGTCCGCACCGATGACGGAAGGGAGATCTTCCTGGAAGCGGAGGCCGTTCCCTTCTCCTACGACCGCAAGCCGACGGCGCTGATCCTCTTCCGCGACATCACCCGCCGGATCGAGACCGAACGCGAGCTGGCGTCCCATCGCGGCCATCTTGAGGAGCTGGTGGCCCAGCGTACGGCCGCCCTCACCGGGGCCGAAGGGCGGCTGATGGCGGCGATCACCACCTTCAAGGGTGGCATCGCGCTCTATGACAGTGAGGAGCGGCTGGTGGTGGCCAACGACGTGATCGCGGGCTTCACGCCCAGCCTCGCCGGCATCCTCAAGCCCGGCGTGGGGATGGAGGAGGTGACCCGCGCCATCGCGGCGGCGAGGGGGCACGATGAGGGATGGATCGCAGCGGAGCTGCGCAATCTGCGCGGACCGGAGGAATTCAACCAGGAAAGGCTGCTGCCGGACGGGCGCTGCATCGCCGTCAGCGTGCGCCATCCGCCCGACGGCAGCACGCTGATCGTCGCCACCGACGTCACGCCCTATCGCGACGCCGCCGAGGCTTTGCGCAGCGCGCTCCGGAAGGAAAAGCAGCTCGGCCAGTTGCAGCGGGAATTCATCTCGCTCACCTCCCATGAATTCCGGACGCCGCTCGCCATCATCGACATGGCGATCCAGCGCCTGATGCGCCGGAAGGATGTGCTGGAGCCGGACGAGTTCGACGCTCTGGGAGGCGAGATCCGCGACGCCGTCACCCGTATGGTCGGCCACATCGATTCCATCCTCAGCACGTCGCGGCTCGATCAGGGGGAGATCGAATTCCGTCCCGCCCCGTGCGATCTGCGGGCGATCCTTACCGAAGTCGTGCGCCGCCACGCTGCGTTCGACGCGACGCATGATTTCTCGCTCGACCTGGAGGGCCTGCCGCGGACGGTGTTCGCCGATGCCGGCCTTATCGACCATATCGCGACCAACCTGCTGTCGAACGCGGTCAAATTCTCTCCCGACGGCGGCCCGATCGCCATTCGGGGGTGGGCGGAGGATGGCTGCGCCGTCTGGTCCGTCGCCGATCGCGGCGTCGGCATCCCGGCCGAGGACATCCCGCGCGTCGTCCGGCGGTTCTACCGCGCCCGGACTTCCATCGGCGTCGCCGGCACGGGCCTGGGCCTCAGCTTCGTCGACAAGCTGGCGACGATGCATGGGGGAGAGATGATTATCGCCAGCACCGAGGGGGAGGGCACGACCGTCACCATCCGGCTGCCCGTGAGGCCCGCCCCTTCCGGCGTGGACGGGGACGGCGTCTGATGGCGACGATCCTGTTCATCGAGGACGAGCCCGCCCTGCGCCGGATGATCGCGGCGGAGCTGGCGGACGCCGGATACGCCGTGCTGGAGGCGGGCAACGGCCGCGACGGGTTGGCCTCTATTCTGTCCGATCGCCCGGATCTCATCCTCTGCGACGTCAACATGCCGGTGATGAGCGGCTATGACGTGCTGACCGAACTGCGCCTCAACCATCCCGACGCGGCGGAGATCCCGTTCATCTTCCTCTCGGCGCTCGCAGATCGCCGCGACATCGTTGCGGGGAAGCGGCTGGGGGCGGACGACTATCTGACCAAGCCCGTCGATGTCGACATGCTGCTGGCGACGGTCAGCGTCCGGCTCGACCAGATCGAGCGGCTGGGCCGGAAGTTCGAGATGGAGCGCGTGCGGCTGGAGACGGAATGGCGGCGGCTGGGGGAATCGGAACGGGTGGCGCGGGAACATCTGACCCGCCTCTTGGCCAGCCACGTCTCCGACACCGTGGCCGACGAGCTGGTCCGACAGACCGGCGTGACGGGCGGCGTTATCCTGAGGCCGCGACAGCTTCAGGCCACGATTCTCTTCTGCGACATCGACAATTTCACCTCGATCGCGGAGACGCTGCCGCCCGACACGCTGATCGAATGGCTGAACGGCTATATGGAAGCGATGGTGCGCTGCGTCCGCCGCCATCAGGGCATGGTGAACAAGTTCATGGGGGATGCGGTGATGGCGGTGTTCGGCGCCCCGGCGCTCCGTGCGGAGGAGGCGGAGATGGATGCCGACGCCGTCGCCGCCGCCCGATGCGCGCTCGACATGCGGCGGGAGCTGGTGGCCCTCAATCATGACGGCGAGGCGCGGGGGTTGCCGGCGATCGGCATGAGCATCGGCATCCAGTCCGGCCCGGTCATGGCCGGCAGCTTCGGCAGCGCGGATCGCATGGAATATACCGTCGTGGGCGACACGGTGAACACCGCCGCCCGTCTCGGCGATTTCGCCAAGACCTTCGTCGACAAGGCCGAACCCCGGGCGCCGGTGAAGATCCTGGTCGGCGAGGCTGCCTGGATGCGGCTGCGCGGCGGCTTCTCCGGAATCGCGATGGGCCCCGTGGTCCTCAAGGGCAAGGCCGGTGCGGTGGAAACCTATCGGCTGCTGGGACCCTGGGAAGCGATCTGACCCGGAAGAAAGGCGAGGCCGCCATCTCCGGTCAGGCGGCCTCGCCGGGGCCACCTACGGGCGCAGGGATGAACCCGCCGACATTCCCTGGTTTCCCCAACGCCCGTCCGGAACCGAGGTTCCCAGAAAAAGCCCCTCACCCAACCCTCTCCCCGCCGGGGAGAGGGCTACCTTTTACCCTCGCCCCTCAGGGGAGAGGGAGGGACCCGACCGCGAAGCGGGCGGGAGGGTGAGGGGGTTGGTTCATGCCCGGGCTTTTTTATGTTTGAGCGGCACCCTATAAGGATCGGCGATGCCGTTTTCCGGGAGAGAGCCTTGGCCGCCAAAGACCTTCGTGACGCCGCGCTGGATTATCACCGCCTTCCGACGCCCGGCAAGATATCGGTCACGCCGACCAAGCCGCTGACCACCCAGCGGGACCTGGCGCTGGCCTACTCCCCCGGGGTAGCGGCGGCCTGCGAGGCGATCGTGGAGGACCCGCTGGCGGCCAGCGAGATGACCTCGCGCGGCAACCTTGTCGCCGTCATCACCAACGGCACGGCGGTGCTGGGCCTCGGATCGATCGGACCGCTCGCCTCCAAGCCGGTGATGGAGGGCAAGGGCGTCCTCTTCAAGAAATTCGCCGGCATCGACGTCTTCGACATCGAGATCGACGAGAACGATCCCAAGAAGCTGATCGACATCATCGCGGCGCTGGAGCCGACCTTCGGCGGCATCAACCTTGAGGACATCAAGGCGCCGGAATGCTTCGAGGTCGAAGGCCGGCTGCGGGAGAAGATGAAAATCCCGGTCTTCCATGACGACCAACACGGCACGGCGATCATCGTCGCGGCGGCCATCACCAACGGGCTGCGCGTCGTCGGCAAGAAGCTGGAGGAGGTTAAGCTGGTGACCTCCGGCGCCGGCGCGGCGGCGATCGCCTGCCTCGACCTGCTGGTCGACATGGGCATGCCGGTGGAGAACATCACCGTCACCGACATTGCCGGCGTCGTCTGGAAGGGCCGGACGGAGCTGATGGACCCGCGCAAGGAACGCTACGCGAAGGAGACGGACGGCCGCACGCTTGCGGACGTGATTGCGGGCGCGGATATCTTCCTCGGCCTCTCCGCACCCAAGGTGCTGAAGCCGGAGATGGTGGCCCAGATGGCCGACCGGCCGATCATCATGGCGCTGGCCAACCCGGTGCCGGAGATCATGCCCGACGAGGCGAAGGCCGTGCGGCCGGACGCGGTGATCGCCACCGGCCGGTCGGACTTCCCCAACCAGGTCAACAACGTCCTCTGCTTCCCCTTCATCTTCAGGGGCGCCCTGGATGTCGGCGCGACGGCGATCAACGAGGCGATGAAGATCGCCTGCGTGAAGGCGCTGGCCGACCTGGCGCTCCAGGAGGGATCGGACATCGTCGCGACGGCCTATGGCGACCAGGAGCTGTGCTTCGGCGCGGATTATCTGATCCCCAAGCCGTTCGATCCGCGCCTGATCGTGGAGATCGCGCCCGCCGTCGCCAGGGCGGCGATGGAATCCGGCGTCGCCACGCGCCCGATCGAGGATTTCCAGGCCTACCGGCAGAAGCTGGAGCAGTTCGTCTTCCGCTCCGGGCTGGTCATGCGCCCCGTCTTCTCCGGCGCGAAGGAGGACCCCAAGCGCATCGTCTATGCCGAGGGCGAGGAGGAGCGGGTGCTGCGCGCGGTCCAGATCGCGCTCGATGACGGGCTGGCCCGTCCGATCCTCATCGGGCGGCGGGAGGTTGTGCAGCGGCGGATCGAGAATCTGGGCCTGCGCCTCCGGCTCGACCGGGATGTGGAGCTTTGCGATCCGCAGAGCGACCCGCGCTACAACGACTATTGGTCGACCTATCACGATCTGATGGCGCGGCGCGGCATCAGCCCGGACCGGGCGCGGACGGTGGTCCGCACCAACACCACCGTCATTGCCGCCCTGATGGTCCACAAGAAGGAGGCCGACAGCCTGATCTGCGGTACGGTGGGCATCTATCGCGACCATCTGCGCCATGTCATGAACATCATCGGCCTGCGTCCTGGCGTGCGGACGCCGGCGGCGATGAGCGTGCTGATCCTCAACAACGGCACCTTCTGCATGGCCGACACCTACGTCGTGCCCGACCCGACGGCCGAACAGGTGGCGGACATCACGGCGCTGGCGGCGGAGGAGATGCGGCGTTTCGGCATGGAGCCGAAGGCGGCGCTGCTCAGCCACTCCAATTTCGGCACGATGCAGGATCCGTCGGCCGTGAAGATGCGCCGGGCCCTGGATCTCGTCCGGGAACGGTCGCCGGAGCTTGAGATCGACGGCGAAATGCACGCCGATTCGGCCCTGTCGGAAGAAATCCGGTCGCGCATCTTCCCCGACTCGCGCCTGAAGGGGCAGGCCAACCTGCTGGTCCTGCCGAACCTGGACGCGGCCAACATCTCCTTCAACATGGTCAAGGTGCTGGGCGGGGCGATCTCCATCGGCCCGATCCTTATGGGCGCCGCCCAGCCGGCCCATATCCTGACGCCCTCGGTCACGGTGCGCGGTATCGTCAACATGACAGCGGTGGCCACCGTCGATGCGCAGATCGCGGAAACCAGAGGCGACAACGGCGATCGTCACCATCACGGCTACATCCCCGGTGAGGAGGCCGCCATTTGACGGACAGGGCGCCGGACGACGATATCCGAGAGCGGGAACGGCTCGAGGAGACGACCGACGCCACGCCGGTGATCGACGACGCATTCATCGAGCGCATCACCCAATCGCTCGACGAAGGGGCGATCGACGAGGTGGAGAGGGAACTGGCGGTCCTCCATTCCGCCGACCTCGCCGATCTGCTGGAACATCTTCATCCGGAAGACCGGGCGACAATCGTCGGGATCATCAAGCCGACGCTGAAGCTCGACGCCGAGGTGCTGACCCATCTCGACGAGGAGATCCGCAGCCAGGTCTTCGAGCTGCTGACGCCGGGCGAGATCGCGGCCGCCCTGGCGGAGCTGGATTCCGACGATGCGCTGACCCTCATCGAGGGTCTGGAGGAGGAAGAGCGGGAGGAGATCCTGGCCGCCCTCCCGGTCCGCCGGCGGCTGCTGGTGGAGGAAGGGCTGACCTTCCCGGAATATTCCGCCGGCCGCCTGATGCAGCGCGAGTATATCGCGGTGCCGATGTTCTGGACGGTGGGCCGGACCATCGATTATCTCCGCGCCGCGGAGGATCTGCCCGACGATTTCTTCCTGATCTTCTCCGTCGATCCGATGCACCGGCCGACGGGCGCCGTGCCGCTGTCGCGCGTGCTGCGGTCCAAACGGTCGGTCAAGATCGCCGATCTGGTCCAGGACGAGGTCCGGCCGATCGCCGCGACCACGGACCAGGAGGAAGTCGCCTACATGTTCCGCCAGTACGGCCTGGTCTCCGCTCCGGTGGTCGACGATTCCGGTCGGCTGATCGGCGTCGTCACCGTCGACGACGTGGTCGACGTGATCGACGAGGAGGCGGAGGACGATCTGCTTAAGCTGGGCGGTGTCGCGGAGGATGATTTCTACAGCGCCGTGCTGGACACCTCGCGCTCCCGCTTCTCCTGGCTCGGGCTCAACCTGCTGACCGCCATCCTGGCTTCCGGCGTGATCGCGATCTTCGAAGGCACGATCGAACAGATCGTGGCGCTGGCGGTGCTGATGCCGATCGTCGCCTCGATGGGCGGCAACGCCGGAACCCAGACGCTGACCGTCGCCGTGCGCGCACTGGCGATGAAGGAGCTTTCGGCCTCCAACGCCCGGCGGGTGATCGGCAAGGAATTGCTGGTCGGGTCGATCAACGGGCTGGCCTTCGCGATCATCGCCGGCGGCATCACCGCTGTCTGGTTCGGCGACCCGACGCTGGCGCTGGTTATCGGCGCGGCGATGATCATCAATCTTGTGATCGCGGCCCTGTCGGGGACGCTGATCCCGCTGGCGCTCGACCGCTTCCGGATCGATCCGGCCGTGGCGTCCGGCGTCTTCCTCACCACCGTCACGGACGTGGTCGGCTTCTTCGCTTTCCTGGGGCTGGCCGCATGGGTGCTGATATGAACGGTTTCCAGCCGGCCGACGAGGATTTCGAGGCCCGCGTCCGCGCTTCCTACGCCCGTATGCCGGTGATGGCGCTGATCGGCGCGGACCTGACCGTCGTGCGGCCGGGGCATGTGGAGATCGAGCTTCCCTACCGTCGCGACCTCTGCCAGCAGCACGGCTTCTTCCATGCCGGGATGGTTTCCACCATCGCCGATACGGCCGGCGGCTACGCGGCCTACAGCCTGTTCGCGGCGGAATCGGCGGTGCTGGCGGTGGAGTTCAAGATCAATTTGATGAGCCCCGCCGCTGGCGACCGGCTGCGCGCCGTCGGCCGCGTGCTGAAGCCGGGACGCACGCTGACGGTCTGCGAGATCGATGTCTTCGCGTCCAGGGACGGCGCGGAGAAGCTGTGCGCCCGGATGCAGCAGACCTGCATCCAGCTTGCCGGCCGCGACGATCTGCCGGCCGGCTGAGTAAGTTCAGGCAATAACGATCCGTTCCCGGAGGATACGCCCATGACCATTCCCAACGCCCTGCCGTCGATGAATTTCGACCTCGGCGAGACGGCCGACATGCTGCGCGGCAGCGTGGCGACCTTCGCGGCGGACGAGATTGCGCCCCGCGCCGGGGAGATCGACGCCACCAACCAGTTCCCCGAGGACCTTTGGCGCAAGATGGGCGATCTGGGCGTGCTCGGCGTCACCGTCGATGAGGAATATGGCGGCGCCGGCATGGGCTATCTGGAACACATGGTCGCGATGGAGGAGATCAGCCGGGCCTCGGCCTCCGTCGGCCTCTCCTACGGCGCGCATTCGAACCTCTGCGTCAACCAGGTCCGGCTGAACGGAAACGAGGAGCAGAAGCGCCGCTACCTGCCGAAGCTGGTCTCCGGCGAACATGTCGGCGCGCTCGCCATGTCGGAGCCAGGGGCGGGGTCCGACGTTGTCTCGATGCGTACGAGGGCGGAGAAGAAGGGCGACCGCTACATCCTCAACGGCAACAAGATGTGGATCACCAACGGGCCGGACGCCGACACGCTGGTCGTCTACGCCAAGACCGATCCCGCCGCCGGCCCGAAAGGCATCACCGCCTTCCTGGTGGAGAAGGGGATGAAGGGCTTCTCCACCGCGCAGAAGCTGGACAAGCTGGGCATGCGCGGTTCGAACACCTGCGAACTGGTCTTCCAGGATTGCGAGGTGCCGGAGGAGAACGTTCTGGGCCAAATCGGCGGCGGCGTCCGTGTGCTGATGAGCGGGCTGGACTACGAACGCGCCGTGCTGGCGGCCGGTCCCCTCGGCATCATGCAGGCCTGCATGGATGTCGTCGTGCCCTACCTCCACGAACGCAAGCAGTTCGGCCAGCCGATCGGCGAATTCCAGCTCATGCAGGGTAAGCTGGCGGACATGTATGTGACGATGAACGCCTGCAAGGCGTACGTCTACGCCGTCGGCCGCGCCTGCGACCGTCATGAGGTGACGCGGAAGGACGCCGCCGGGGCAATCCTCTACGCTGCGGAGAAGGCGACCTGGATGGCGCTGGAGGCGATTCAGTGCCTGGGCGGCAACGGCTATATCAACGAATACCCGACCGGCCGGCTGCTCCGCGACGCGAAGCTCTATGAGATCGGCGCAGGCACGTCGGAAATCCGGCGGATGCTGATCGGCCGGGAGCTCTACAAGGAAACCGCCTGAAGGCGGGTCAGCCGGCCGACCGCCGGTACCGCTCGGCAAGCCGGCGGTCGGCTTCCCGCTTGAGGTCGGGCCACAGTTCGTCCATCTCGGCGGTCGTGATGATGCCGTGGAGCGCCATGACGATCTCCGTCTCCACCAGCGCGCGCTCCTTGGCCGTCGCCTGCCAGGCCTCCAGCCGCCAGGCATCGCCGACATCCTCCAGGATGCCGGTCGAGACATAGGCGTGCGCGTCGACACGGTCGCCCTTGTGGTCGACGATCGGCAGCGGGGTCAGGACATATTCCCCGCCCTCGAAATAGCCCAGCCGGTCGATCTCAGTCGCCGTCAGCCCGTCGACCAGGATGCCGTCCACCCTGCCGTCGGGATGGGGGACGAGGATCGGATAGGTCTCTCCTGCCACCTTGCGGCGATGATGGCCCAGCAGGCAGCCGGGCTGGATATCGAACGAGTCCATGGGCCGCCCCACCGCGATCGCGAAGAGGTCCCGGTCCAACAGACTGCCGAAGAAGAAGAGGCGCATCGCCGGTCTTCCTTCTGGGGGGTGAGAGCGGAGGGGGCTTTTTGCCGAACGGGCCGCCGATGTCAAGGCCGGCGGGCTTCGATCTCCAGCCAACCCAGCCCGTCTTCGGTCACGCCTGCGGGATTGTATTCGCAGCCGACCCAGCCCCGATAGCCCAACCGATCCAGTCGCTCGAACAGTTGCCGGAAATCGATCTCTCCGGTGCCGGGCTCGTGCCGGCCGGGATGATCGGCGATCTGGACATGGCCGATGCGGGGCAGATGGGCCTCCATCGTCCGGACCGGATCGTCTCCCATCGCCGTGACATGGTAGGCGTCGAACTGGATCAGGAGATTGCCTGACCCCACCGCATCGATGATCTCCGAGGCCTGGGCGATGCGGGTGAGGTGGAAGCCCGGCATGTCGCGGTCGTTGATCGGCTCGATCAGCAGCCGGATTCCTTCCCTCTCCAGCGCCGTCGCCGCGAAGGTCAGGTTGTCCACCAGCGTCTGGTGGGCCTGTTCCGCGAGGCCGCGCGTCAGCCCGACAAGGCAGTTGAGCTGTTGGCAGCCGAGCGCGCGGGCATAGCCGATCGCCTTGCCCACCCCGTCCTGGAACTCCCCCGTCCGATCCGGATGGCAGGCGATCCCGCGCTCCCCGGTGCTCCAGTCGCCCGGCGGCAGATTGTGCAGCACCGCGACCAGTCCGCTGGCGCTTAACGTCTCGGCCACCGCATCCTTGTCATGGTCGTAGGGGAACTGGAACTCCACCGCGCGGAACCCGGCCCGTGCCGCCGCCGCGAACCGCTCCAGGAAGGACCGCTCGGTGAAGAGGAGGCTGAGATTGGCGGCGAATTTCGGCATCAGCAGCCCTAGATCCAGAGATAGAACCAGACCGCGCCCGCCAGCAGGCCGACCAGCAGCGCGACGATGCTCAGGCTGCGGAAATATTGGGGCAGTTCCCCCTGTTTCCAGGCGGAACGTCCAAGCAGCAGCAGATATGCCAGGAAGGCGAGCGCGAGGCCCTGCGTGATCGTCATGGGCCTGAGAATGGAGGGCCGATCGCGCCGCCGGTCAAGATTCTTTAGCGTGGCGGCCCTTACGCCGCCTGGACGTCCATCCGGCCGGACAGGGCCTGCGCGATCTGCCGCCAGTTCCCCTGGCGGATCAGGTCACCGCGCATGCCGGCCATCTGCGCCTTCAGCATCGCGGCGGCGACGGCGGTCTCGCCCAGCCGGGCCCACAGGGCGCGGGCGATTCTGGCGACTTGGATCGGGCTCAGCATTTTCGTGGTCTCCCGTTCGTTGACGGGAAGCAGCATGGCCCGTGCGGCGCTTCCACGATGTGCGGCGCGTCACATCCCCGGATGCGGCGTCAGTCTGTCACCAGCGTCAGCTTGCGGACGAACACGTCCAGCGCTTCCGGCAGGCTGGAGGCGCGGCGCAGCTTGCGCTTGTCGTCGAAGACGGCGAAGTCCGGCCCCCGCGGGCTCATGGTCTTCACGATGGCGAACAGCGGCTTGTCGTGGGCGTGTCGGAAGACGCTGAAGACCGCGATGCCGCCGCCATGGTCGATGGCGTAGTCCCGCCATTCACCGCGGGAGACGTGGTCGCTGTAGAGGGACAGGAGTTGGGAGAGTTCGGTGCGGTTGAAATAGGTCCGCTTTGGCTTCCGTCGCCGGTAATCGGAGAGTCGGACGATATGGGTCATGCCCCGAAAGGCCTCCATCGTGCATGGCCGATGCCTGCTATCGACATTTTCCCCAAAAATCCCGACTCGTCCAGAGGCGCGCGCATGATGCGCCGCCGGCCGCGCAGTTGTCAGCGGTCCTGCGATGGTCTAGGAACAGTGCGCCAAGCTGCAGGGTCCGCGACTCCGGCGGCGGAGGGCGGGGAACAAGTCGCGAAACGAGAAGCCGTCGGCGGCCATGAGTCCGGCCGGCATGTGAAGGGTGAAGATGGCCGACCTGTTTCGGGAAGTCGATGAGGCGCTGAGGGAAGATCGCGCCAAAAGCCTTTGGTCCAATTACGGAACCGCGATCGTCGCGCTGGCCGTCGGCATCGTCCTGGCGACCGCCGCGTTCGTCGCGTGGGAACGCTACAGCGCCAGCCGGAACACCGCCCGTACGGACGATATCGCCGCCGCCATGGCGGTCGCGGAGCAAGGCCCTGCGGAGGCCGCCGCGGCGATGGCCGCCGTGGTCGACGGTTCCGGCGGCGCCCACCGGACGCTCGCCCGCTTCTACGAGGCCGGCTTCCGCGCCGAGGCCGGCGACCAGGAGGCCGCGTCGATCATCTATCGATCGATCGCGACCGATGACGGAGTCGCGCAGCCCTGGCGGGATTTGGCCCTGCTGCTCGCGGTGCAGAGCGAGATCGACGCCGGCGATCCCGCCGCCCTCTCGGCCGATCTGGAGGCCCTGGCGGCCGACGACAGCCCGTGGCGCTTCACCGCGCGGGAGCTTCAGGGGCTTCTCGCGCTCCGCCAGGACGATCGCGACGCCGCGCTGGAGATCTTCCGTCAATTGTCCGAAGCGCCCGCCGCGCCCGGCGGCGTCCGCGCGCGGGCTTCCGAATTGACACAGTTGCTCAGCCGATAGGACCGCAGATGGCCGCCAAGCATGCGCTTCTCGCCCTTTCCGCCCTCGCTTTCTCAGCCCTGACGCTCTCCGGCTGCGGCATCGGCGGCTGGTTCGGAGGAGACGACGATGCGCCGCTGCCCGGCACGCGCATCTCCGTCCTGGAATTCGAACGGGGCGTCGAGGCTGATCCGGCGATGGCCAACGTGCCGGTGGTCCTGCCGCCGGCGGAGGCCAACGCGTCATGGCCGCAGGCCGGCGCCGTGCCGACCCATGCGCCGGGCCATCTTGCCCTTTCCGGCGGCCTCGAACCCGCCTGGTCGTCCAGCATCGGCGAAGGCGGCAGCGACACGCGCCGCATCCTTACGCCGCCGATCATCGTCGACGGCCGCATCTACGCGCTCGATTCCACCGGGGCGGTGTCGGCGATGGAGCAGGCGACCGGCCGTCGCCTCTGGCGGGTCCGCGTCTCCTCGCCGGAGGAGGACAATACGCCGCTGGGCGGCGGTCTCGCCTATGGCGACGGGCTGCTCTTCGCCTCGACCGGGTTCGGCGAGGTGCTGGCGGTCGATCCGGCCAATGGCGGCCTCGTCTGGCGCACCCGCGTCAGCGGCCCCGTCCGCTCCGGCCCCGCCTTCGATTCCGGCCGCATCTTCGTCGTGACGATCGATAACGAGCTGGAGGCGCTGGACGCCGCCACGGGGCAGGTCCTATGGACCCATACCGGCATCGTGGAGGAGGCGGGGCTGCTGGGCAGCGCCACGCCGGCGGTGGGCACGGGCGTCGTCATCGCCCCCTATTCCTCGGGCGAGGTCTTCGCCCTGCGCGTCGAAAGCGGCCGGCCGGCATGGTCGGACAGCCTCGTCGCCATCCGCCGCGTCGGGCCGCTGGCGACTCTCGCCGACATTCGCGGCGCGCCCGTCATCTCCGACGATCTGGTGATCGTCACCAGCCATAGCGGCCGCACGGCGGGGATCGATCTGCGCACCGGCGTGCGGGTCTGGGAGCAGCCTGTCGGCGGCATCCAGATGCCCTGGGTCGCCGGCGATTTCATCTTCCTGATCTCCAACGATTCCGAACTGGTCGCCCTGTCGCGGGAAACCGGCCAGGTGCGCTGGGTCACCTCGCTGCCGCGCTGGAACGATCCGGAGGATCGGACGGATGCGATCGTCTGGACCGGCCCCGTGCTGGCCGGCGGCAGGCTGATCGTCGCCAGTTCCGAAGGATCGCTGATCCAGATCGATCCCGCCGACGGCACGATCCTCGCGGAAAGCGAACTGCGCGACGGCACGACGCTGCCGCCTGTCGTTGCCGGCGGGACGCTCTATATCCTCGGCCAGAACGGCGACCTGACCGCCTATAATTGAGAACCACCGGCGCCCGCCGCGGCGCCGACGAAAGACAACCTGAAATGACGTTCACCGTCGCGATCATCGGCCGGCCGAACGTCGGCAAGTCGACATTGTTCAACCGGCTGGTGGGCAAGGCCATCGCGCTGGTCGACGACACGCCGGGCGTCACCCGCGACCGGCGGGAAGGGAAGGGGCGGATCGGCCCGCTGTTCTTCCGGGTCATCGACACGGCCGGGCTGGAGGAAGCGTTCGACGACAGCCTGGAAGCGCGGATGCGCCGCCAGACGGAGCGGGCGCTGGCGGATTCCGATGTTGCGCTGTTCCTGATCGACGCGCGCTCCGGCCTCACCCCGATGGATCGTCATTTCGCGCAGTGGCTCCGCCGGGGCGAGACGCCGGTGATCCTGGTCGCCAACAAATGCGAGGGCCGCGCCGCTCAGGGCGGGCTGTACGAAGCCTTCGAGCTGGGCTTCGGCGATCCCATCCCGCTTTCCGCAGCCCATGGCGAGGGCATGGCCGATCTTGTCCAGGCCCTGCTGCCGTTCGAGCCGTCGGAGGATTCCGGCGAAGATGGCGATGCCTCCGCCGAAGGCGATGACGGCGCCTTCAGGCCCGACGAGGATGATGACGAGGACGCGCTGGCCAAGGCCGAGGCGGAAGCCGCGGCGCGGCCGATCCAGCTCGCCATCGTCGGGCGGCCCAATGTCGGCAAGTCGACGCTGGTCAACGCGCTGATCGGGGAGGACCGGGTGCTGACCGGGCCGGAGCCGGGCGTGACCCGCGACGCCATCTCCGTCGAATGGTCCTGGAAGGGGCAGGCGATCCGTCTGGTCGACACGGCGGGTCTGCGCCGCCGCGCGCGCGTGTCGGAGAAGCTGGAGAAGCTGTCCGTCGCCGACACGCTGAACACCATCCGTCTGGCGAACGTCGTCGTGCTGGTGCTGGATGTCGACGCCATCCTGGACAAGCAGGATCTGACGATCGCCCGCCGCGTGATCGAGGAAGGCCGCGCGCTGGTCATCGCCGTCAACAAATGGGACCAGGTGGAGAACCAGGCGGCGGCGCTGGGCCGCCTCTCGGACCGGCTACAGACCTCGCTGCCCCAGGCGCGCGGCATTCCGACGGTCGCCATCTCGGCCCTGAAGAACCGCAAGCTGCCGAAGCTGATGGACGCGGTCCTGGAAAACCACCGGCTGTGGAATCGCCGCATCTCGACCTCCCGGCTCAACCGCTGGCTGGCCCAGGTGCTGGACCTGCACCCGCCGCCGATGGTTCAGGGGCGGCGGATCAGGATTCGCTACATGACCCAGGTCAAGAGCCGCCCGCCGACCTTCGTGCTGTGGGCGTCCCAGCCGGAGGAACTGCCGGAAGCCTATGTGCGCTATCTCGTGAACGGCATCCGCGAGGCGTTCGAGCTGCCCGGCGTGCCGATCCGCGTGCTGCTGCGCAAGGGCAAGAACCCCTACGCAAAATAGGGAAAGGCGCGAAATCGCCACTTGCCATCCGAAAGGAGCAAGAATGGTCGCAGTCGCCCTGCGTTTCCTGCAAGCGTGGCCTGCATTCCGGCATCTGGTGGTTTGCCCTTCTTCATCCTATCTTCTGTTTATGTTCGATCGCTTGCGAAGTCTGGCGATCACGTTCGCTCCGCTTCGTCGCCCGGCCGCCTCCCCAAATCGCCGGCCGACGGCTCCCCCCAGAGCAGCGGAGACGAACGCCTAAGGCCGCGCCCGGAGTCCTCCCCTCCGGGCGCGGTTTTTCTTTATCGCCTCTCGGAAAACCTGGGGCCTACTCGCCGGCCTCGCGGATGTCGGCTTCGCCGGCGGGTGGCTGGACGGATTCCCGTTCGACCAGCGGGCAATCGATCTTCATCTGCAGCGGCCGCGAGACCTTGTTGTGCAGTGCGTCGGAGATCAGCCGCTCCACCGCCCAGCGACCCATCTCATAGTTCGGCAGCAGGACGGTGGTCAGCGGCGGCCTCGTATGCTGCGCGACCTCCTGGTCGTCATAGCCCATGATCGCCACATCGTCCGGAACCGACAGCCCCAACTCCTTCAGCGCCTCCAGCGCGCCGACCGCCATCAGGTCGTTCGCGCAGAAGATCGCCGTCGGCGGGCGCGGCTCGCGCATCAGCGACAGGGTGTGCTCGTAACCTCCGGTCGGCATCCAGTCGCCGCCCCGGACCAGCGCACGGTCGAACGGCAGGTCGGCGGTCGCCAGCGCGTTCCGATAACCGTGGAACCTGTCCCGCGCGGCATCCATCCAGGTCTCGCCGTTGATGAAGCCGATGCGCTTGTGGCCCGCCCGGATCAGCCGTTCGGTCGCCATATGGCCGCCCGCCATCTCCCCCGGCACCACAGAGGGCAGGGCGCGGTCGGCGGCGTAGCAGTTCAGCAGCACGGTGGGCACGCCGGACAGCAGGGGCGGGATGCTGACGCGGCGGGTGAAGATGCAGGAATAGACGACGCCCACCAGCCCCGGATGGGCCAGCAGGCTGCGCAGCGTGGCTTCCTCCAGCTCCGCGTTGGAGCGGGTCGCAAAGACCGACAGCACGCAGCCATGCTCCCACGCCGCCTCCCGCGCGCCGTCGACGGAGACGACGGGATGCGGGCTGGTCGATATCTCGTCCACCAGATAGCCGATCAGGTTCCGTCCGGGCGTGGCGGCACCGCGCGCCTGGCCTCTCGGTTCAAGCTGATAGCCGATCTGCCGCGCCGCCTCCCGGACCCGCTTGCGGGTCGCTTCGGAAATGCGGGCGCCGCTCATCCCGTTCAGCACCAGGGAAACGCTGGATTGCGAGACGCCGGCCAGGGTCGCCACGTCGGTCATGGTCGGCCGTCTTCCGCCCGGCGTTTGGGCCGCCACCGGTTCTCCGTCGGCAGGCTCCGCCGCCTTCGTGAAAGGACCGCATCGGAAGTTAATGCCGGCCATTACGCTCCCGCCTCAGGATGGATGGACAGTCCATATGACTGATTATTAGCACGGCTATACATCTACGAATAAAGGGATTTCCTGTCACGTCTTTCTTTAAATTTCGGAAATTTACGTTCTTGTTGACTTGAGCTTATTAGCCGTGACAGCATCCTCCGGTGGCGTTCCCTAACGGCCCACCAAGAACCGCGGAAAAACCGCTCCCTCATCCATAGGGAGGATACCGAACCATGCCCCGAAATATCCGTGGCCTGACTCTGGGCCTGACGCTTCTGACCTCCGCGCTGCCGGCGATCGCTTTTGCCCAGGGACTGCCGCCGCTTGAGCAGAAGGACAGCTACCGCGTCGGCTTCGCCCAGACGGAGAGCAACAACCCCTGGCGTATCGCCGAGACGCAGAGCATGCGGGACGTCGCCGACGAATGCGGCTGGGAACTCGTCTACACCGACGCCGCGGGATCGGCCGCCAAGCAGGTCGCCGACGTCAATTCCATGATCGCCCAGGGCGTCGACGCCATCTTCCTTGCGCCGCGCGAGGAGACGCCGCTGATCCCCGCCGTGATGAACGCCAAGGAGGCGGGCATCCCGGTCTTCCTGATCGACCGCAATGTCAACCAGTCCGTCGCCCAGGCGGGAGAGGACTACGTCACCTTCATCGGGTCGGACTTCATCGACCAGGGACGCCGCGCCGCCGAATGGCTGGTGGCGGAGACGGGCGGCGAGGCGACGATCATCGAGCTTGAGGGCACCACCGGCTCGTCCCCCGCGAACGACCGGAAGAAGGGCTTCGACGATGTCATCGCCGAGCATCCGGGGATGGAGATCGTCGCGTCGCAGAGCGGCGACTTCTCCCGCGACCAGGGGCGCGAGGTGATGGCAACGCTCCTTCAGGCCCATCCCGACGTGACGGCGGTCTACGCCCATAATGATGAAATGGCGATCGGCGCCATCGCGGCGCTGGAAGCGGCCGGCCGGACGCCGGGCGAGGACGTGACGATCGTCTCCATCGACGGGACCCGCGACGCCCTCCAGGCCATCATCGACGGCAAGCTGGGCGCGACGGTGCAGAGCAGCCCCTTCTTCGGCCCCATCTCCTGTGAGACGATGCAGCGGTACGCGGCCGGCGAGGAGATCGAGCCCTGGGTCAAGATCGAGGACATGTTCTTCGACGCCAGCAACGCCGCCGAGCATATCGACGAGGCGTACTAAGGCTCCGGGCCATGTGGCCGCCGCCGTCAGGGGCGGCGGCCGTCGTTCCGTGTGCGGAGGTTGAGGCGATGCCATGATCCCCTCGAACGATCCGGCGCCCCTGCTCCTGATGGAGGGGGTGTCGAAAAGCTTCTCCGGCGTTCCCGCCTTGCGCGGGGCCTCGCTGAAGGTCGCTGCCGGGGAGGTCCATGCCCTGATCGGCCAGAACGGCGCCGGCAAGTCGACCATGATCAAGATCCTCACCGGCGCCTACCGCCGGAACGAGGGGACGATCCGGTGGCAGGGGCGGGACGTGGCCTTTTCCTCGCCCCGTCGGGCCCAGGATGACGGCATCAGCACGATCTATCAGGAGATCAACCTGGTGCCCTACCGGTCGGTGGCGGAGAACATCTTCCTTGGGTGGGAGCGTCGCCGCTGGGGGCTGATCGACTGGCCGGCGACCAATGCCGCCGCGCGGGAAGTGCTTCGCCGCTTCGGCATCGGCATCGATGTCCGGCTGCCGCTCATGGCCTACAATGTCGCCATCCAGCAGATGGTCGCGATCGCCAGGGCCGTGTCGCGCGACAGCCGGCTGGTGATCATGGACGAGCCGACCTCCTCCCTCGACGACAATGAGGTGGAGACGCTGTTCAACGTGATCCGCCAGTTGAAGGAGGGCGGCGTCTCCGTGATCTTCGTCAGCCACCGGCTGGACGAGCTTTACGCCGTCTGCGACCGGGTGACGATCATGCGCGACGGCCAGACCGTCACCGAAGGCGCGCCGCTAGCCGATATCTCGCGGCTTGAACTGGTGGGCCGGATGCTGGGTCGCGATCCGGCGGAAACGGCCAGGGAGGCTGCGGCCGGACAGGAAGGGGAAGAGGCGGCGGGACGGCCGGGTCTGCTTGCCGCCAGGGGGCTTCGGCGCGGCCGCCGGCTGGACCATGTCGATCTCGACATCCATGCGGGTGAGATCGTTGGCTTTGCCGGGCTCCTGGGATCGGGCCGGACGGAAGCGGCGCGCGTGATCTTCGCGGCCGACGCGGCGGAGGACGGGACGATGGAGTTCGCCGGCGCGCCCGCATCCTTCCACGAACCGGCCGACGCCATCCGCGCCGGCATCGGCTTCTGCACCGAGGACCGTAAGACCGAAGGCATCATTCCCGACATGTCGGTGCGGGAGAACCTGACCCTGGCGCTGCTGCCGTCCCTCAGCCGGCGTGGGATCGTCTCCGTCGAACGGCAGCGGGAGATCGTCGACCGGTTCATCCGGCAGTTGGGCATCAAGACATCGGGGCCGGAGCAGAAGATCCGGGAACTCTCGGGCGGCAACCAGCAGAAGGTGCTGCTCGCCCGCTGGCTCTGCCTCGGGCCGCGCCTGCTGCTGCTGGATGAGCCGACGCGCGGCATCGATGTCGGGGCGAAGGCCGAGATCCTGTCCCTGATCAAGGATCTGGCGCGGGACGGGCTGGGCGTCCTGATGATCTCCTCGGAAATCGAGGAGCTTGTCGAGGATTGCGACCGCATCGTCGTCCTGCGCGACGGGCGCAGCGTCGCGACCTTGACCGGCGATGCGATCGGGGAGGATTCGATCATGGCCGCGATGGCGACCGGCGATGCCCCGGAAGGCGAAGAGGGCAGGGCGTGACCGGCATGACCGAAGCCTCGCCGCGCCGGCGGATGGCCATCATCCCGAAGCTGAAGGGCGCGCAGACCTATGGGGCGCTGGCGGCGCTCATCGCGCTGCTGCTCTTCAACGCGCTGTTCACGCCGAACTTCCTGACTCTCCAGACCCTCAACGTCAATCTGATCCAGGTGACGACCATCGTCATCGTCGCGGTCGGTATGACGATGGTGATCGCGACCGGCGGCATCGACCTCTCCGTCGGCTCGCTGATGGCGATCGGGGGCGCGCTGGCGCCGCTGATCTTCCTCAGCGACCTGCCGCTCCTGTCCTCGCCCGCGATCGGCGTGCCGCTGGCGATCGTGCTGCCGATCCTCACGGCCGGCCTGTTCGGCCTCTTCAATGGCTGGCTGATCACGCGCTTCTCCATCCAGCCGATCATCGCGACGCTGGTCCTGTTCATCGCCGGGCGGGGCATCGCGCAGGTGATGACGAACGGCAATTTGCAGACCTTCAGCAACGACAGCTTCCAGTTCCTCGGCCTCGGCCGGGTGCTGGGCATCCCCTTCCAGGTCCTTATCATGATCGCGATCGTCATCGCGGCCTCCTGGATTATGCGGCGGACGGTGTTCGGCCGGCAGGTGCTGGCGATCGGCGGCAATGAGGCCGCGGCGCGTCTGTCGGGCATCCCGATCAACCGGGTGAAATGGGCGGTCTACGCCATTGTCGGGCTGCTGAGCGGCCTCGCCGGCCTCATCGTCATCGCGATCAACTCTTCCTCCGACGCCAACCAGATCGGCCTCGGCATGGAACTTGACGCCATCGCCGCCGTCGTGGTCGGCGGCACGGCGCTGACCGGCGGCAAGGCGACGATCGTCGGCACGCTGATCGGCGCGCTGATCATCCAGTTCGTCGGCTACACGCTGCTGGCCCACGGCATACCCGACGCCGCGGCGCTGGTGGTCAAGGCGGGGATCATCCTGCTGGCCGTCTATGTGCAAAGGCGGGACGCGCCATGACCAGCATTCCCGTCGCCGACGGCGCGGCCCGCCGGGCGAAGTATGGCAGCCTGCTGCAACGCCAGGCGGTGCTGATCGCACTGGCGCTGCTGATCCTGTTCGGGGCGCTGCGGTACGAGAATTTCCTCAGCGAATACAATGTGCTCAGCGTCCTGCGCTACAATTCGATGTTCGGGCTGATCGCGCTGGGCATGGCCTTCGTCATCATGACCGGCGGCATCGATCTGTCGGTGGGCGCGGTGGCGGCGCTGTCCAGTGTCGTGGCGGCCCTGGTCAGTCCGCAGGGCATGCTTCCGGCGGTCCTGGCAGGCGTCGCCGCCGGGGCGGCGGTCGGCCTCTTCAACGGCGTCGTCATCGCGAAGCTGAAGATCCTGCCCTTCGTCGCGACGCTGGCGATGCTGCTGGGCGCGCGGGGGATGGCGCTGCTCCTGGCCGGCAACAAATCGGTGCCGGTATCCTGGGATTCGGGCTTCACGCATTTCGGCATGGGTGACCTTCTCGGCCTGCCGATCCCGGCGCTGGTCATGGGCGCGGCCTTCATCCTCGGCTCCCTCGCGCTCAACTTTACCGGCTTTGGCCGCTACACCCTGGCGATCGGCGGCAATGAGGAGGCGGCCCGCCTGATGGGCCTGCCGGTCGACCGGATCACGATCGGCGTCTACACCCTGTCGGGAACGCTCGCGGGGCTGGCGGGTGTCATCCTTGCCTCCCAGTTCGGCGCGGGACAGCCGACCGAAGGCGCGGGCTGGGAACTCTTCGCCATTGCCGCCGTGGTCGTGGGCGGCACATTGCTCACCGGCGGCGTCGGCTATATCGGCGCCACCCTATCGGGCGTGCTGTTGCTGGGCCTTATCTTCAACATCCTGAACTTTGAGAACGGCAAGGGCCTCATCAGCCTCAGCGCCTATTGGCAATCCGTGGTCCGCGGGGCGTTCCTGCTGGTCGTGGTGATCCTGCAAAGCCGGCTGACTCGCCGCTGACATCGGCTGCCCCGAATGAACGGAATCCGTTCCCAAGGGTTGTTCTGGGAGCGCCAATCGTCGGGGATGGGTTTCATGGGGCTGGAGTTTGCGCTTTTCGTCGCCATCGGCTTCTTCGCCCAGATCGTCGATGGCGCGCTCGGGATGGCCTTCGGGGTGGTCGCGACATCCAGCCTGATCGCATCCGGATCGCCGCCCGTGGTCGCCAGCGCGGCCGTCCATGCCGCTGAGATATTCACCACCGGAATCTCCGGCGGATCGCATATCTGGCACCGCAATGTCGACTGGTCGCTGTTCCGCCGCCTGATCATCCCCGGCGTCATCGGCGGCTGCGTCGGCGCTTATGTGCTGACCGGACTGCCGGAGGAGATCGTGATGCCCATCGTCACGGTCTATCTGGCGCTCATGGCCGTGCTGATCTTCCTGCGCGTGCTCGCCAAGACGTACAGGAAATGGCCGGTCCCCATCCCGGCGCTGGGGTTTGGCGGCGCATTCCTGGACGCCATCGGCGGCGGCGGGTGGGGGCCGATCATATCCTCCACGCTACTGGCGTCGGGCGACGAACCGCGCCGGACGATCGGGACAGTGAACACGGCGGAGTTCATCGTCACGCTCTCGATCTCCCTGACCTTCCTCAGCCAGCTCGACATGTCGCGATATGCGGCCGTGGTGCTGGGGCTCATCGTCGGCGGGGCGATGGCCGCGCCGCTGGCGGGTTATCTGGTGAAGATCCTGCCTTCCCGGATCATGCTCATCCTCGTCGGCACGGTGATCAGTTCGCTCACCGTCCTGAACGTCGTTCAGCTGCTCGTTTGACGGGCATAGCCGGCGGGAACATCGTGTCGGGATTCAGTGTTTGAAAGCACGGGGCCGCCTATAAATCCCAGGGGAGGGAGCCGTCTACATCGCCGCAACGACTCCTTCCGGGCTCCGCTTCCGGTCGAAATCGATCATCGTCGCGGCCGGTCTGCTGACCGGCGGGTGCGACGGCCCGCAATCCGCGCTCGATCCGGCGGCGGCGGGCGCGGCGGAACTGGCGTCGCTGTTCTGGTTCATGCTGGCGGCCGCCGGCGTGATCTGGTTCATCATCATTGGCGTCGCGGTCTATGCGGTTCGTACCCAGCCGAAGCCGGACGAAGGGCGAATCGGCGGCCGTCTCATCCTCTATCTGGGCGTCATCTTTCCCGTCGTCTCGCTGGGCGCACTGCTGACCTACGGCCTGACGCTGATGCCCGACCTTCGTTCCCCCGGCGACGGGCTGGCCATCGCCGTGACGGGGGAGCAATGGTGGTGGCGGGTCGAATACCGTTCGCCGGAGCTTGACGCGCCGGTGGTCAGCGCCAACGAAATCCGGTTGCCGGCGGGAAGGCGGACGGAATTCATCCTGGACAGCGCCGACGTCATTCACTCCTTCTGGATTCCGCCGCTGGGCGGCAAGATGGACATGATCCCCGGCCATGTGACGCGGCTGGTGCTGGAGCCGACGAAGACCGGCTCCTATCGCGGCGTCTGCGCGGAATTCTGCGGCACGTCCCACGCCCTGATGGCCTTCTCCGTCGTCGTGATGGAGGAGGAGGCGTTCGCCGACTGGCTGGCGGGGGAGGCGGCTCCGGCCGATCCTCCCGCGACGCCGGTTGCGGAGCGCGGCGCGGCGCTGTTCGGCCAGGTCGGATGCGGCGCCTGCCATACGGTGCGCGGCACGCCGGCCGAGGGTGTCATCGGCCCGGACCTCACCCACCTCGCTTCCCGCGCCACGCTGGGGGCGGGCATCCTGCCGAACGATCCGGAGACGCTGGCGAAGTGGATCCGCGATACCGAAGCGCTGAAGCCCGGATCGCTGATGCCGTCCTTCGGGATGCTCCCCGAAGAGGATTTGAACGCCATCGTGGCCTATCTGGAGGGGCTGGAATGACGACCGACCGCTCCCTTTCGGAGAAGGAGGACCGCGAGCGCCGGAAAGGTCAGGAGGAGCGGCTGCGCAAGGCGTGGGAGACGCCGGGCGGCTTCCGCTACTGGTCGGCCGTCAACAATTCGGAGGTCGGCATCTGGTACATCGCCACCTCTTTCTTCTTCATGCTGTTCGCGGGCGTTCTGGGACTGATGATCCGCGCCCAGCTCGCCGTGCCGGAGAACGACCTGCTGTCGGCCGATCTCTACAATCAGGTCTTCACCATGCACGGCACGGTTATGATGTTCCTGTTCGCCGTCCCGATCCTGGAGGCGGTGGCGATCCTGATCCTGCCCCAGATACTGGCGGCCCGCGACCTGCCGTTCCCGCGGCTGTCCTCCTTCGGCTATTGGAGTTTCCTGATCGGCGGCGTGTTCGTCTGCGGCTCGATCTTCTTCGGGGCCGCGCCTGACGGCGGCTGGTTCATGTATCCGCCGCTGACGACCGACCATGACCTGTCCGGCATCGGCGCGGACATCTGGCTTCTGGGCCTCAGCTTCATCGAGGTCGCCTCGATCGCGGCGGCGGTTGAACTGATCGTCGGCATCCTTAAATGCCGGCCGCCGGGCATGCGGATCAACCTGATGCCGCTCTACGGCTGGTACACGCTGGTCGTCGGCGTGATGATCCTCTTCGCGTTCCCGCCGCTGATCGCCGGCGACATATTGTTTGAGATGGAGCGCGCCTTCGACTGGCCGTTCTTCGATCCGGCCAGGGGCGGCGATCCGCTGCTGTGGCAGCACCTGTTCTGGATCTTCGGTCATCCGGAGGTCTACATCATCTTCCTGCCGGCGGTGGCGCTGATCGCCATGATCGTGCCGACCTTCGCGCAGAGGCCGATCTTCGGCTATTCCTGGGTGGTGCTGGCGGCGGTCGGAACCGGGTTCCTGAGCTTCGGCCTCTGGGCTCATCACATGTACACAACCGGTATGCCGGGGGTTTCGCTCGGCTTCTTCTCCGCCGCGTCGGAGGCGGTGGCGATCCCGACGGGCGTGCAAATCTTCGCCTTCCTGGCGACCCTGCTGGCCGGGCGGGTCATCATGTCGACGCCTCTGCTCTACGCCGCAGGGGCGCTCGCGATCTTCGTCTTCGGCGGCCTGACCGGGGTGATGGTCGCGCTGGCGCCGTTCGACTGGCAGGCCCACGACAGCTATTTCATCGTCGCCCACCTGCACTACACGCTGATCGGCGGCATGCTGTTTCCGACGCTTGCCGGCATCTATTATTTCTTCCCGTTGCTCAACGGCAAGGCGCTGTCCGACCGGCTGGGACGGTGGGGCTTCTGGCTTTCCTTCACGGGCTTCAACATTACCTTCCTGCCGATGCACCTGACGGGGCTCCGAGGCATGCCCCGGCGGGTCTTCACCTATCCCGCAGATTTCGGCTGGGACTGGCTGAACCTCCTGTCCTCCGCCGGCGCGGTCATCCTCGCCTCCGGCATTGCCGTGATCGCCTGGGACGTGCTGCGGCCCAAGGGCCGACAGATGGCGAAGCGGAACCCGTGGAACGCCGGGACGCTGGAATGGCTGACGGAGATGCCGGGCGAAGCCTGGGGCGTCCGGTCCGTGCCTGTCGTCACCAGCCGCTATCCGCTCTGGGACCAGAAGGATTTGATCAAGGACGTGGACGAAGGTCGCTTCTACCTGCCCGACGCCGAGGAAGGGCTGCGGGAGACGCTGGTGACCTCCACGCTCGACGCCGTTCCCCAGCAATGCCTGCGCGTTCCCGGCAATTCCTTCATCGGCATGATCGCGGCGATCTTCCTGGGCGGCGTCTTCATCCTGGCGACGTATTCCTGGTACCTCGCCGCCGGGATCAGCGGTGTGCTGGCGCTGGCCGCCATCCTTTACTGGCTGTGGACGGGCACCGCTCGCATCCCTGAGAAGCCGACCAAGGATGTCGGGCTGGGGCTCACCCTTCCGCTCTACGCCTCCGGATCGAAGTCGGTCGGCTGGTGGGCCATGTTCATCACCATGATCGGCGACATGACCGCCTTCGCCAGCCTGGTGTTCGGCTATTTCTTCTATTGGACGGTCCATGAGGATTTCCCGCCGTCGGGGGATTCCGGGCCGGACACGCTCTTCACCATGATCGCGCTGGTCGCGCTGCTGGCCTCCTGGCTGCTCACGGTCCGGGCGCGGAAATGGGTATCCGAAAGCCGCTCCGGCCTCTTCCGCGGCGGGCTTGCCGTCGCGGCCCTGCTTGCGGTCGCAGGCGGGCTGTCTCTGCTGTGGGCTTGCGAAGCGGCGGGCATGAATCCGACGACCCACGTCTATCCGGCCACGGTCTGGATCCTGGCGATCTGGGTCGCCCTCCATGCCGGGGCGGGTGTGGTCATGCAGCTCTACTGCATCGCCGGCAGCGTCGCCGGCCGGCTTTCCGCCGCCCATGACGCCGACATCTGGAATGTCGGCCTCTACTGGCACTTCATGGCGATCACCGCGGCCCTGACCATCGCGGTCATCGCCGGCTTTCCCCTGGTCGCGTGAGGGAGGCTGAGATGGAACAGGACATTCCCCGACGCCATGATCTCTGGGGCCTTATCGGCGGCCCTACAATCTGGGCGATCCATTTCCTCGGCAGCTATGTCGGCGCAGCGATCTTCTGCGCGAAAGCCCCGGCCCCCGACGTAAGCCTCGCGGGGTTGAGGGTGTTCGTCGGCATCCTGACCGTCCTGGCCCTCGCCGGCGTCGCCTTCGCCGGCCGTCGCGCCTTCCGGCGGGGCGAACTGGCGGAGGCCGGGGAGCCGCCCTTTGACGAAAATACGTTCGAGGGCCGGCAGCGCTTCCTTGGCTTCTCCACCCTTCTGCTGTGCGGACTCAGCGGCGTCGCCATCCTCTATGGCGCGCTGCCCGCCTTCCTGATGCCGGACTGCCGATGAGGCGGCGAATCGCTATAGCCGCCGGCGGCCTGGGCGTGCTGGCGCTGGCCTGGACGGGGCCGCTGGCGTCGGCGGCCCATGGCAGCTTCGCGGCGCACATGCTGATGCACATGGCCGTCGTCGCCATCGCAGCCCCCCTCCTGGCGCTGGCGCTGTCCGGCACGCGCTTCGACCCGACCGACAAGGGCGGCGTGCTGTTCGCGCCGATCCCGGCCTCCGTGCTGGAGCTGGTGGCGGTATGGGCGTGGCACGCCCCCGCGCTCCACGCCGCCGCGCGTGAGGCGACTTCCTTCCGGATCGCGGAGCAGGGATCGTTCCTGCTGACCGGGCTGATCCTCTGGCTGGCGGCGTTCGGCGGCCGGAAGGACGGGACCGCCAGGCGGGCGGCGGGTGTCGCCGGGCTGCTGCTGACCTCCATGCACATGACGCTGCTGGGCGTGCTGCTCGCCGTCACGCCGCGCGCGCTCTACGCCGGCAGCCATCATGGACATGGGCCGTTCGGGCCGCTCCAGGACCAGCATCTGGGCGGCGTCATCATGCTCCTGGTCGGCGGGGTCGCCTATCTCGCCGGCGGGCTCTACCTGCTGGCCGGCCTGCTGCGAAGGGATGACCAGACCGTCGCCGAGGAGGCGGAGCGATGCGGTTGACCCCCTTGAGAGCCCTGATCGCCATCGTGGCGCTCGGTGTAGGCGGCTTCCTCTTCGCCTGGTCGGGGCTCTTCAACATCGCCGCCAGCACCGGCCACTGGCCCATCACCGACTGGTTCCTGCACTTCACCATGCGCAGTTCCGTCCGCACGCATGCGCTGGGAATCGAGACGCCGCCGCTGGACGATCCGGCGCTGGTGCAGCGGGGGGCGGGGCATTACGCCACCGGCTGCGCGCCCTGCCATGGTGGCGCGACCAGCCACGACTCGCCGGTCGCGGAATCGATGACGCCGCCGCCGCCCTTCCTGGTCCAGCGCATCGACGAGTGGGAGCCCCACCAGCTTTTCTGGATCGTGAAGCACGGCGTCAAATATACCGGCATGCCGTCCTGGCCCGCCCATGGCCGCGACGACGAGGTCTGGGCGGTGGTCGCCTTCCTGAAGGCCCTGCCGGATTTGGAGGCGGAGGAATATCGCCGGCTGGCCTGGGGCGTGGAGGACGCATCCGCCGGGGGAGGGCTGGACGATCTCCAGGCCGGGCCGCGTGACGCGCTCCAGGGATGCGCCCGCTGCCACGGGCTCGACGGCGCCGGCGGCGCTCCCGGCGCCTTCCCGCTGATCGCCGGCCAGACGGAACGCTATCTCCTCAACACGCTTCACGCCTTCGCCGACGGGACCCGCAACAGCGGGATCATGGAATCGGCTGTCGCCGGCCTGTCGGACGAGAGCCTGCGGGCGCTGGCCGGCCACTACGCCGCCGCGCCCCTGTCGGAAGCGCCGTCATCATCGCCCGCGGCCGATCCGGAAAGCGTCGCGCGCGGGCAGGAGATCGCGACGGAGGGCATCCCGTCCGAAGGCGTCCCCGCCTGCCTGAGCTGCCATGCCGGCGATCCGGCGGAACGGCATCCTGCTTATCCGAACCTGTTCGGCCAGGATGCCGGCTACCTTGCCCGGCAGCTCACCCTCTGGCAGGAGGATTCCAGGGGCGGCGGCCCCTACGCCCATATCATGGAGACGATCGCCAAACGGCTATCGCCGGAGGATATCGAGGACGCCGCCGCCTACTTCTCAACCACCGCCCCGCCCTGACGCCTCAGGACTGCGAAGGCACCGGCGACGGCGCGTGCTCACCGATCGGAAAGCGAGGATAGACCATGCCGGATCGAGAAAATGGTCCTACACTGACGAAGCCGGAAGATTGGCTGGACAACCTCCCGCGCTTCCATGGGGAATGGCAGGGCGCATCCCATGGCGCGGGCATATCGGTGATCGCCAACCGGATCGAGGGCGAGGGAGGCGGTCCTCGCCTCCACCGGCATCCTTATCCGGAAACCTTCATCGTCCGGGCCGGGCGCGGCCTGTTCACCGTCGGCGAGTCGGAGATAGAAGCCTCCACCGGCCACATCCTCGTCGTGCCCGCTGGTATGCCCCACAAATTCAGCAATCTGGGCCCAGGCCCGCTGGAAACCGTCGACATCCACGAAGCCCCGGCCTTCGTGACGGAATGGCTTGAATAAATCGCCCCTCTCCTGCCAGTGGAAGAGGGGACTGGGATGAAAATGTTGTCGCGGTCGACCGTCGCCCGCGCCCGGGAAGGAACAGAAGCGTGCTCGGAACTCTCATCGCGCGGTTGGATGAGCCGGAATTCGCAAGAAGCGTGCTGGACACGCTGACGCCCGAACTGGCCGTTGCCATAGAGATGCGCGCCACGGCGGCGTCCATGACGACCCCGGCATTCGTCGCGGGGGCGGTTCGCGCATTCTTCGATAGTGCCGATGACGATCTGTGGTTCCAGTTGCTCACGATCGTCCGCCAGGCGGATGAACCCGGACTGACGGCCGTGCAGACAATCCTGGAGTGGGTTGCAACCGAGAGACGGAGCGCGTCGTGACCGCCATCGATGGCGGCGACAATCCCGCCCGTTCAGCGTGACCGGCTGACCTGAAACAGGCGTTCATTTCCGCCCGGAAAAGCGGTATTGGCGAAGTCGGCCCATACGAGGTCCGACCAGGCGAAGGAACAGCGAGTGAGAATCTTCATCAGCGCCGACATCGAAGGCACGGCAGCCATCGCGGATTGGAGCGAGGCCCTGAAGGATGGTCCGGGCTACCCGGAATTTCGTGAGCAGATGACCGCGGAGGTGGTCGCCGCTTGCGAAGCGGCCAGGGCGGCGGGCGCCGACGAGGTGCTGGTGAAGGACGCCCACCAGACCGGGCGCAACCTGATTGTCTCAAGGCTCCCCGGCTATGTGCGCGTCCTGCGCGGCTGGAGCGGCCATCCCTTCGCCATGATGTTCGGCCTGGACCGGGGCTTCGACGCCGCGCTGTTCATCGGGTATCACGCCAAGGCCGGCGCCGAGTCCAATCCGCTCGCCCACACCATGAACGACCGGATCTCGCGTCTCGTCATCAATGGCGAGGTCGCCTCGGAATTCACGGTCAACGCCTACACCGCGGCGCTGGAGGGCGTGCCGCCGGCGTTCCTGTCGGGCGATCGCGGCATCTGCGAGGATGCGCAGCGCCTGGTCCCGGGGATCGGCACGGTGGCCGTCAGCGAAGGGTTCGGGCGTGCGGCCCTGTCGATGGCGCCCTCCCGCGCCGTCGCCGACATCCGCGCCGGCGTGGAACACGCGCTGTCGCAGGATCTATCGGCCTGCCGTCTTGCTCTGCCCGAGCGGTTCGAGCTCCTGATCGAGTTCAACAACCCGACCGACGCCTATCGCGCCAGCTGGTACCCGGGGGCGGAGCATCCGGCGGCGCGCACCCTGCGCTACGTCTCCGACGAGTATTTCGAAGTGCTGCGCGCGATCCGGTTTCTCACGGCCTGACGCCGCCGGCCCAGCCTCGGGCGGCCTTCCAGAAGCGGTCGGCGATGGGGCGTGCGCCGCCGGCGTGACGATAGAGACGAGTCTCCGTCGTCAAGGTCCAGCCAGGATCTTCAGACGCCGGCGCCAGCGCCCCGCTGGCCAGCTCGTCCGCGATCAGGCTTTCGGGCAGCCAGGAAACCCCCCAGCCCGCCAGCGCCATCGCCTTGTGGCCGATGCAGATGGTGTTCTCATGGGTGGTGTCGCGGGCGAAGGCCGGGCGGTTCGCAAACAGCTTGTTCAGCGCCATTCCGAAAAACGAGAAATCGCCGTAATCGAGATAGGGCAGCGGCGTGCGCGTCTCGATGGCGCGGTCCAGCAGCGGCCCGTCCGGATGCGGGGCCGCGACCGGGATCACCTTCTCGGCGCCGAGCACGAGGAAAGAGAATCGGTTGCTGTCGAGCAGGAAAGGCACCCAGGGATGGGTGTAAGTGAGAAAGAAGTCGCACTGCCCGTCCAGCAGCGTCTCTATGTTCTCCTCGATCCCGCCCTTGTCCGGGCTGACATGAGAGCTGAAGCGGGGCAGGTGCGCGCGCATGTCGTCGAGCCACCGGGGCAGGAAGGTGACGGTCAGCGTGTGCAGGGCCGAGAACGTCACCCGGTATTCCGCCGCCTCGTCGGGGCGCCTGAGAGCGTCGCGGTTGCGATGAAAGCTGCGGATCGCGTCCTCGGCCATGGGCAGGAAGCGGGTCCCTTCCTCCGTCAGGGCGACCGGGAACGTCGCCCGATTGATGAGGGTGGCGCCCATCCACGCCTCCAGCTGCTTGATCCTGCGGCTGAAGGCCGGCTGGGTCACGCCGCGCAGCGAGGCGGCCCTGGAGAAGCTCAGGCATTCGGCGAGGCAGCAGAAATCCTCGAGCCATTTCAGTTCCACGACGTCAGGCCTTTTCCATCCGATCGCATTCGGCGGCGGCCTTTATGCACGCCTGATGCAAAAAATGCATCACATGGAAAAAACACGGCATTGGCCGTCGTCCGGAGATGTCATTAGCGTCCGTGCGGCAAATCAGCTTCAGGAGCGGCCGTGGCGCGGATGGTCTATGTCGGAGACAGGTTCGTAGCGGAAGATGAGGCTACCCTCTCGATCTTCGACAGGGGGCTGCTCTTCGGCGACAGCATCTATGAGGTGACGGCGGTCATCGGCGGTCGGATGATCGACAATGATCTCCACCTCGCCAGGCTGGCGCAGTCGCTCGGCGAGCTGGGCATTCGGATGCCGCTGCCGCGGGAGGCGATCGTCGGCGTCCAGATGGAACTGATCGCCCGCAACCGGCTCGACGAAGGGGTGGTCTATCTTCAGGTCACCCGTGGCGTCGCCGACCGTAACTTCGCCTACGCCGACGATCTGGAGCCGACCTTCTTCGCCTTCAGCCAGGCCAAGAATCTCCTCAACGCCGCATCGGTGCGCGATGGTGTCCGCATCGCCGTGGTCGACGACCAGCGCTGGGCCAGGCGCGACATCAAGACCACCATGCTTCTGGCCCAGGTCCAGGCCAAGCGCATCGCTGCCGAGCGTGGCTGCCAGGAGGCCTGGATGGTCGAGGACGGGCTGGTGACCGAAGGTGCGTCGTCCACCGCCTATATCGTCACCGCCGACGGCCGGATCGTCACCCGCCCCAACTCGCGCGCCATTCTGCCCGGCTGCACCCGCCGCGCGGTTTTGGCGGTGGCGAAGCGGCTGGACCTCGTGATCGAAGAATCCCCGTTCACGGTCGAGGAGGCGGTGAATGCGCAGGAGGCTTTCCTGACCAGCGCGTCAAGCCTCGTGACGCCGGTGATCGAGATCTCAGGACGCGCCATCGGTGACGGCAAACCCGGATCCGTCACGCGGCTTCTGCAGAGAACCTATCTGGACCTGGCGTTGAGCAATCAGGCGGCGGCCCAGTAGGAAGAAGGCCGAGTATCGGCAAACAACAGGAAATAACACAAGGGGAGGTAGAGATTGGCCCACGCAATGATGAAATCCTTCAAATATGTCCTCGCGGCTTCGGCAATGGTGCTGGCCGTCGGCTCGGCGTCGGCGGAGACCCAGGGTTATGGCGACTGTCCGCTGACGGGTGAGCGCGGGACGCATCAGATTACGCCGGCCGTACCCGGCCAGTTTACGGTCCTGGTCAATCTTCCGGCCGTCGGGCAGTTCAACGGCAATACGCCGGACACGATCACGGACGGCTATGAGTTCTGCATGGCGGTGAACATCGCGCATCGGCTTGGCCTCGACACGGTGAAGCTGGTCAACGCCTCGTTCGATTCGATCGTCGCCGGCCAGAACAACGAGTACGACATCGCCCTGGCGCTGATCTCGGTGACGGAGCCGCGCGACGAGGTCGTCGATTTCTCCGAGCCCTATGCCGAATCCAACTACGGCGTGGCCGCGCAGACGGGCAACGCGCTGACCGAAGACTCCATCAAGGACGCCCGGATCGGCGTCCAGGCGGGTACGACGCTGGTGCCGTTCGCCCAGAACGAACTTGGCGCTCCCACCGTCAACGTGTTCGACGACACCGCCGCGATGTTCACGGCGGGGGTCGCAGGCACGGTGGATGCGGTGATGACCGATCTCGGCGTCGTGCTCGGCCAGGTCGCCAACTCGCGCGGCAAGCTGGAGGTCATCGGACGGTACGCCACAGGCGGCCTCACCGCCGGAGTCTACCCCGAGGGGTCGGACGACGCCGAGGTCATCGACGAGATCATCCAGGAACTGAAGGCCGACGGCATCCTGAAGGAACTGGAATCCGCCTATCTGCTGCCGTCATGGGGCGGCGTCTCTCCAGACGACGTGCCGGTCTGGAACTATTGAGGCATGGCGGTAGAGGCAGTTGAATCCACGAGCGAGCGCGCCAGCCAATGGCGCGCTCGCAACAAGATCCGCACCCACGTCGGCAGGGCGTGGGGCGCGCTTTGCTTTGCGCTCGTCACGGTTCTCGCCGTCGGCTATTCGTGCTGGCACATCGGCGCCTATGTGATCGCGGAAGGCTGGGCTGGGCTTCCGGTCAAGGCGGCGGCGGCGCTGGTCTGTATCCCGCCGCTTGCCGTGGCCGCCATCGCGGTGCGGGCCGTCAGGCTGTCGTCCCGTTCCGCCTCGGCGGCCGACGTGCATGTCGGGCGGGAACTGGGGGCGAGATCGTCGGATGTCTCCTGGAACGCCCTGGCCTATTCCGCTTCGCTCCTGATCATCTGCGCCTTCGCCTGGTTCATGGTGGTCAACGACGCGGCGGTCAGCAGGACGTTCTTCGATCTGGCGCTGATATGGGAATCGGCCGGGATCGTCCTCCGGGCATTCGGCACCAACATCTTCATCTTCTTCTGTTCCGCCATCCTGATCCTGGTCTGGGCGCTCGTCGTCGCCATCGCGCGCACCCTGCCCGGCAAGGCCGGGCGGCCGCTCCGCACGCTGGCCATCATCTATTGCGACCTGTTTCGCGGCCTGCCGGCGATCATCACCATCTACCTCATCGGCTTCGGCCTGCCGCTGACCGGGCTGCCGGTCCTGAAGGATCTTTCGTCCAGCGCCTATGCGATCATCGCCCTGACCCTGACCTATGGCGCCTACACCTCAGAGGTCTACCGCGCCGGGATCGAGAGCGTGCATCCAAGCCAGATCGCGGCGGCGCGCTCTCTGGGGCTCTCCTATTTCAAGACGATGCGCTACGTGATCGTGCCCCAGGCGGTGCGCGACATCGTGCCTTCGCTCATGAACAACTGCATCAGCCTGCAGAAGGACACGGCCCTGGTCGCCATCATCGGCACCATCGATGGCTTCAACCAGTCGAAGATCGTCGCCAGCAACTACTTCAACCTGTCCGCCGTGACGACGGTGGCCTTACTCTTCATTCTGATAACCATTCCGCAGGCGCGCTTTGTCGACCGGCTGATCGAGAAGGATCGCCGGAAGATGCGCGCGGGCGCATAGCTCGTCGGGCGAGGGGGCGGACGCATGGCATTGGTCGAGATCGACAGGGCCTACAAGCGATATGGGGCGGTGGAGGTGCTGAACGGCATCTCCCTGGACATCGAGGAACATCAGGTGGTCTGCCTGATCGGTCCTTCGGGTTGCGGCAAGTCCACGCTGCTGCGCTGCATCAACTGCCTGGAGCCCATCCAGGGCGGTGAGATCAGGCTGCATGGCGACCGTGTGACCGGCCCGGGCGTGGATCTCGATCTGCTTCGCCGGGAAATCGGCATCGTCTTTCAGGGCTACAACCTGTTCCCGCATATGAGCGTCATCGAGAACGTCACGCTCGGGCCGCTCAAGGTGCTGGGCGTGCCGCGGCGGGTGGCGACCGACAAAGGCATGGCGCTGCTGGACCGGATCGGCCTTGCCGCGAAGGCGGACGAATATCCCGACCGACTTTCCGGCGGCCAACAGCAGCGCGTGGCGATCGTCCGCGCGCTCATGATGGACCCCGCCCTCCTGCTGCTCGATGAGATCACCTCCGCCCTCGACCCCGAACTCGTCTCGGAGGTTCTGGACATCGTGCGGGACCTGGCGACAAACGGCATGACCATGGTGCTGGCGACCCATGAGATGGGGTTCGCCCGTGAAGTCGCCGACAAGATCTGCTTCCTGCAGGAAGGGCTGGTCTATGAGGAAGGCCCGCCGTCGCAGATCTTCGGCGACCCGCAGGGTGAGCGGACGCGCACCTTCCTGAAGAGGATCATCGATGCCGGTCGTCTTTGACGGCGGAAGGAAAGGGGAGCGCGAGCGGATGGCGATCACCGCAGGCGATGCCGGCCTGACTTGCGGCATCCTGCCGGCCGGCGCGCGGAACGCGATCACCGACGTGCCGGGCGTCTTGGTCGGCCATTGCACGCTCAGCGAAGGTGAGGTCAATACCGGCGTCACCGCGATCCTGCCCCATGGCGGCGATCTCTTCCGCCGGAAGGTGATGGCGGCGGCGGAAATCATCAACGGCTTCGGCAAGACGGTCGGGCTCGTGCAGGTGCAGGAACTGGGCACGATCGAAACGCCCATCCTCCTCACCAACACACTCTCCGTCGGGACCTGCGCGACGGCGCTGATTCGGGAGGCGATCCGCCGGAATCCCGATATCGGTCGCCGCACCGGCACCGTCAATCCGGTCGTCGGCGAATGCAATGACGGGCCGCTGAACGACATCCAGGCGCTGGCGGTCACCGAGGATCATGCCCTGGCGGCGCTGGCCGACGCCGGGGACGGGGCGGTCGCGCAGGGCAGCGTCGGCGCCGGGACGGGAATGACCTGCTTCGGCTTCAAGGGCGGCATCGGCTCGGCGTCCCGCAGGCTTTCGCTCGGCGGCGCCGACCATCATCTCGGCGCCCTGGTGCTTGCCAATTTCGGCCGGGCGGGCGATCTCGTGCTGCCGGACGGCCGGCGGCCCGATCCGCGGCGGGAGGCGGAGGCCGAAAGCGGGTCGGTCATCATCGTCCTGGCGACGGACGTGCCTCTGGAGCACCGCCAACTCGCCCGGGTCGCCCGCCGCGCCGGCGCCGGCATTGCCCGACTCGGCGCCTTCTGGGGCCATGGTAGCGGCGACATCACGATCGCCTTCGACACCGCCAACGCCGTGGACCATGAGGAGAAGGCGGCGTTCACGACGCTGCGCGTCCTGAACGAAACGCACATCGATCTCCTGTTCCGGGCGGCCGCGGAAGCGACTCAGGAAGCCGTGCTGAACGCCATGCTCGCGGCCCCGCCTTTTACCGGCCGTGCCGGCCAGCACCGCCCCTCCCTGGCCGACTGGCTGAAGAGCGGATAGCGATCACCGACATATGAGTCGCCCAGGCCCCTGAGGGCCCGAGCAACGTATGGCCCGCACTGGCGTGACGTCAGCGGTCAGGATGCGGATTCATTTCCTGAGAATCTCTTCCGATTCAATCGCTCTCACATCGACTCCGGCGGATGACCCGAACCGATTGAAATCATTGAAAAAGCGGGAGACTTGGCTGGGGGACCTGGATTCTCATCCGAGTCGCTAGGCTCCAGGAAACGCCGCAGTTCGCCTGACCGGTTCGGCAGGGAATATCTGTTGATGGCACACCGCGACGTCACAGGCAAGGTCAGACCCGTCGGCGTCACGGCGAGGAAGTTGGGGGTTGCATCTGGCGGCTTTTCCGGCGGTCGCCCCCGAACGAGCGCCGGATTCTGGTCCTGGCCCCATATGCGGCTCTACCCCAACCACAGGGCGCTGCGCCTCGCGAAGGGCGATGTCGGCGCTCAACATCAGACCAAAGTCGTTTATCCGGCCTGACCAAAGCCGGATATCAATAGGCCTAGAAGTCGGGCTGTTGAGCGGGACTGAGGTCCGAATCCTCATAAGACCTTCCGATCTACCGGCATTCTTCTCCCTACATCATGCTGTGGGTCAAGGCTATCCCAAGATTTCGACCTTGGCCTCCAAGTCTTCGACCAGGTCACGAAGTCATCGGACGTTCAGACCAAACAACGATGCATCTGCTGAACGCAGAGCGCCAACAATGCCATCGAGCCGTGCTGTCCTCAGCGCCGCTTGCTTGTGCATCAGGGGAGGGAGAGAAAGTCATGGCCGTCAAGCTGAACCAGCACGACCTCCAGTTCATCCTCGACCAGATCAAGATCGCGGAAGCGCACGTTGCGGGAACGCCGCTCGATCAACTGATCGCGCAGCCACACCTGCCCTACGGGCTTCGCACCGTGGACGGCACCTACAACAACCTGATCGAGGGACGTGAAACCTGGGGCTCCGCTGATCAGGTCATGCCGCGTTTCCTGGACCCGAACTACGTGAACGAAGGCGACGACAGCTTTCACGGCGTGATCAACAACAACGATTACGGGGTCGTCGGAGCAGAAACCGGCGATCCTGCCCAGAACGGGGGACACACCGGCAACGTCGTCGACGCCGATCCCCGGATTATCTCCAACCTGATTTCGGACCAGACGCTCAAGAATCCGGCGGCGATCACCGCGGCGCTGCAACATGCCGAGTATGAGGGGGACATTTCCCTGGCCGTCGGCGCGGTGCGGGACGAGTACGAGGCCTATCTGACGACGATCGTGACCGGAAACCTGACGGCGGACGGCAACGAGGCGGCGCTGGCCCAGGCCAAGGCGGGCCTGGATCAGGTCCTGCTCGACGACTATGGCATCGTGATGGACGGAAACAGCATCATGCTGCCGAACGTCGCGCCCGACGAAGGACTCTCCGCGCCGTTCAATGGCTGGATGACCTTCTTCGGCCAGTTCTTCGATCACGGGCTGGACCTGATCCACAAGGGCGACAACGGCACGATCTATATGCCGCTGATGCCGGATGATCCGCTCGTAACCCACGGGCCGGACGGCATTCCGGACAGCGGCGACGAGGTCAACGTCAACATGCCGCTGGTCCTGACGCGTCTCACGCCGACGGTCGGGCCGGGCGCCGATGGGGAATTCGGCACCGAGGACGATACGGTGGACGCCACGAACAAGACGACGCCGTTCGTCGACCAGAACCAGACCTATACCTCCCATCCGTCGCACCAGGTCTTCCTGCGCGAATATGCGATGGTCGAGGGCAAACCGATGGCGACGGGCCTTCTGCTCAACGGCGCCACCGGCGGTCTGCCGACCTGGAAGGACGTCAAGGATCAGGCGCGGGATAAGCTCGGCATCGAACTGGATGACCGAGATGTTTTCGGCGTTCCGCTGCTGCTGACCGATCCTTATGGCGAATTCATCCGGGACGAGAACGGCTTCCCTCAGGTCGTGATCAATATCGGCCCCGACCTGATCCCGAACACCGAGGATGATGTCACCGTCAGCGGCACGTCGGCCGCTCCGATCTTGCTCGCCGAGCTGAATGGCGGCCGTGGGCCGGTGCGCACCTCTCACGCGTTCCTCGACGACATTGCGCACAACGCCGTTCCCATACTGATACCGGGACAAGAGGGGCAGCCGGCCATCCTGATGCCGGACCCGAACTCCGGCACCGATCCGATCGGCGATCCGGTCGAGCCGGACCCGGATACCGGAGCAGCCCTCTACGACAACGAACTGCTGGACCGTCATTTCATCACCGGCGACGGCCGGGGCAACGAGAATATCGGCCTGACGGCCGTCCACCATGTCTTCCATTCCGAACACAACCGGCAGATCGAGGTGAACAAGAAGTTCATCCTCGAGATCGCGAGCAGCGGCAAGCAGGAAGACATCGACTTCCTGAACGAATGGCTGCTCGATCCCGTGGCTGCAGGCTTCGATCCGGCCACCCTCAAGTGGGATGGCGAGCGACTGTTCCAGACCGCGCGCTTCGCCACCGAGATGCAGTACCAGCACCTTGTGTTCGAGGAATTCGGGCGCAAGGTTCAGCCTCTGATCGACGTCTTCATCTTCAATACGGTGACGGACATCGATCCCGCGATCTTCGCCGAGTTCGCTCATACCGTTTACCGGTTCGGGCACTCGATGCTGACGGACCATCTCAAGCTTCTCCCGCTGAACGAAGCGGGCGAGCCGGTGGCGTATGATGCGGAGGGGAACGAGATCCCCGTCGGCACCGCGGATTGGGGCATCGATGTCGGCCTCATCGAAGCCTTCCTGAACCCCATCCTCTTCGACCGGGACCAGAGCATTTCGGCGGAGCAGGCCGCCGGCGCGATCTTCCGCGGAATGACCTATGTCCACGGCAACGAGATCGACGAATTCGTGGTCGACTCGCTGCGGAACAACCTTCTCGGCCTGCCGCTGGACCTGCCGGCGATCAACATCGTCCGCGGCCGTGACGCCGGTGTGCCGTCCCTGAACGACGCTCGCGAGCAGCTTTATGCCGCGAGCAACTCGACCTGGCTCAAGCCCTATGAGAGCTGGGCCGATTTCGGCGCCAACCTGAAGACCCCGGCGTCGATCATCAACTTCATCGCGGCCTACGGCATGCATCCGCTGATCGCCGCGGAGGAGACCATTGAGGGCAAACGCGCCGCCGCGATGGCCATTGTGTTCGGCGGGTCGGAGATCGTCTACGGCGATCCGGACACAGCCTCCGACAACCGCCTGATCAACGCTCCTGCGGACCGCCTCGACTTCCTCAACAGCAAGGGTGCGTGGACCGCCGAGAGCAGCGGGCTCAACGCGGTCGATCTCTGGATCGGCGGGCTTGCCGAGAAGATCATGCCCTTCGGCGGCATGCTGGGCTCGACCTTCAACGCGGTTTTCGAGCTGCAACTGGAGAATCTGCAGGAAGGCGACCGCTTCTACTACCTGTCGCGGACGCAGGGCCTCAATCTGCTCAATGAGTTGGAGAACAACGCCTTCTCGAAGTTGATCATCGCCAACACGGACATGACGCACCCTGGCGCTGACGGGATCCTTGGCACCGAGGATGACGAGGTCAACTTCCATGTCGGCGTCGACTCGTTCGCCAAGCACGATGTCGTGCTCGAAGTGGACGAATCCAAGCAGATCGCAGCGGACCCCGAAGGCGACGACCCGTTCCTGAACGCCATCCGTGAAAAGGTCCAGCGGGACGATCCCACCACGCCGGAGGCGGACGAAAACTACCTTCGGTTCACCGGCGGCGAACATGCCGTGATGGGCGGGACCGAGAACGACGACACGATCATCGGCGGCGACGGCGATGACGCGATCTGGGGCGATGGCGGCGACGACGTGATCGAAGGCGGCCACGGCGTCGACCTGATCATCGGCGGCGCCGGCGATGACCGGATCACCGATACCGGCGACACCGGCGACTTCATCAAGGGCGGGGACGGCGATGACGTCATCGCCAACTCGAACGGCCTCGACGTGGTCATGGGCGGCGACGGAGCCGACGTAGTCTTCATCGGCGTCGATGCAACGGAAGTGTTCGCCGGCGAAGGCGACGACTTCATCCTTGGCGGCGCCGACCACGACTTCATCCTCGGCAACGAGGGCAGTGACTGGATGGAGGGCGGCGACGGTTTCGACGTCCTGAACGGGGACAATTCGGAGCTGTTCTTCAACTCCACCATCCTCGGCCACGACGTGATGTTCGCCGGCGCCAACGAGAACGATTTCGACGCCGAATCCGGCGACGACATCATGGTTCAGGGCGAAAGCGTCATGCGGAACGAGGGCATGTTCGGCTTCGACTGGGCGATCCACAAGGGAAGCCCCGTCGCGGCGGATTCTGACATGCGCATCCCGATCTTCACGACGGTCTTCGACGACATCCTCCGCGATCGGTTCGACCAGACCGAGGCGCTGTCGGGCTGGATCCACAACGACATCCTTCGCGGCGACGATCGGGGCAGCACGGAGGAGATCGAGGTCGAATTCAGCCTCGAGAATCACGGGCTGACCCAGGCGGGCGTCAACCGGATCGACGGTCTGCGTGAGCTTCTCGGGCTCAGCATCGAGGATGCGCCGACCGACCCCGATATCGACCTCGAAAGCATCGTCGCCTGGGCCGAGGGAAACATCCTGATTGGCGGCGACGGCAACGACACGTTCGAGGGTCGCGGCGCGGACGACTTCATCCATGGCGACGCCTGGCTGAATGTCCGTCTCAGCATCCGCGAACTGGACGGCGACGGCAATGTGACCGAGACGGAGAGCTTCACCGTCGACAGCCTGAAGGAACTGGTCACCGTCGGCGGCCAGACGAAGGCGCTTTCCGCCTTCCTGCAGTCAGGCGAGATCAAGCCGAAGCAGCTGAAGATCGTGCGCGAGATCAAGTATGACGAGGATCCCAGCGGCGATACCGACACGGCGATCTTCCGGGGCAACCGGGACTGGTACGAGATCACCCATGTCGGCGACCGAACCTACATCGCGCGGCGGGAGAGCGAGGACATCGACCCGCAGATCGACGAGGGCGTCGATACGCTGATCGGGATCGAGCGGATCCAGTTCGCGGACGGGCTCTATACCATCCGCGAAACAGGGAACGTCGATCCGACCGGCCGACTGGTGATCGAGGGCTTGCCGGCTCGGGAAGACCAGCCGCTGACCGTCAACGCGGACAGCATCCGCGATATGAACAACCCTGACGGCAGGGTCGGCCCGACCGACATCACCTTCCGCTGGCAGATCGAGCGGAACGACGGGACCGGCGACTACATCGACATCCCCAACGTTTCCGGCGACACCTTCACGCCGGGCGACGAACACGACGGGCTGCGGGTCAGGGTGCTCGGCACCTATATAGACGCCGGCGGCGTGACGGAGATCGTCTCCTCGCACCCGACCGATCCGGTTCTCGGAGTGAACGACAACCCGACCGGCCCGCTTCTGATCAGCGACATGTCCCCGACGGAGGGGCAGGAACTGACCGCGACGGTCGCCTTCAGCGATCCGGACGGGATGACAGATGCGTTCGAGGAGTTCCTGCTCACCTATCAATGGCAGTTCTCGCCGAACGGCGTGAACAACTGGCAGAACGTTCCGGCGGAAGCGGGCGGCAACGACCGCAGTTTCACGCCTGGACCGGATCTTGTCGGGTATCGTCTGCGGATGGTCGTGGTCTACGAGGACGATCTACTGAACACGCACGAGGTTATCTCGGAAGTGACGCAGGTCGTCGGCAACTACATCGAAACCGATGATCCCGTCGTCAACAACACCACCGGCGGCGATGCCGAGGGCGGCACCAACCAGGGCGACGACATCGTAATTGGCGGCGATGGCGATAACTTCATCAATGCCCAGGGCGGCAACGACACCATCAACGGCGGAGACGGCAACGACACCCTGTTTGGCGCGAATGGCGACGACACGCTCGATGGCGGCCTAGGCGACGACACCGTCACAGGTCATGCCGGCAACGACACGATCATCCACGGCAACGGCCATGGCAGCGACACGATCAACGCCGGTCCGGGCGAAGACAGGCTGCGGATCGTCGAAGGCAGCTTCGGCGCCGATGACGAGGTGGAGGTCAGGCTGAACGGCGGGTCGGTCGATCGGGTGAACAGCACGACTACCGTGGTGAACGTGGAGGCGACCGATCTCGATCTCGGCGCCGGCAACGACACGCTGACCTACGACACGGCCGAAAATGTTTCGGTGAACCTGCTCAGCGGCGCGGCGACGGGCTTCTCCGTCACCCGAGGCGTGGACAACGTCACCGGCGGCGCCGGGGACGACACGCTGTCGGGCAACAGCGCCGGGAACCGGTTCGAGGGCCAGGAAGGCGACGATGCGCTGAGCGGAGGCTTCGGCGACGACCAACTCGCGGGCGGCGAGGGTAACGACGACCTCCGGGGCGAGGCCGGCGACGACCATCTCGAAGGCGGCGGCGGCGACGACCGGATCGATGGCGGGGCAGGGCGGGACACCGCCTCCTACGCCGCCGCGGCCGCGGCCGTCACGGTTTCCCTTTCAGACACGCCGACACGGGCGAGCTTCGAGGAGCAGGATACGATCGGCGCGGGCATCGACCGGCTGATCGAGATCGAGAATCTGGTCGGCAGCGCCTTCGCCGACACGTTGACCGGCGATGAAGAAGACAATGTCATCGACGGCGGCGCCGGCGCGGACGTGATGACGGGCGGCCTCGGCGACGACACCTACGTCATCGAAGATGTCGCCGATCAACCCGTCGAAGCCCTCGGCGGTGGCGAGGACACCATCCGTTCGTCTCTCGTCGCCTATCAGCTTGGCGACAACCTTGAGAACCTTGTGCTCGACGGGACCGATAACATCGACGGCGAGGGCAACGGGCTCGACAACCGGGTCACCGGCAATATCGGCGACAACAACCTCGAGGGAGGTTCAGGCACGGACACCCTGGTGCTGAAGGGAGGAATCACCGACCACACATTCTTCATGGACGCCGGCGCCTTCAAGGTCTCGAGCAACACGGGCGGGACCGACACGCTCAACGGCATAGAGCGCGTCGAGTTCGACGGCGCCAGCTACGCCTTCGCCCGCGGCACAAACGGCGCGGACACCGTGGGCGGCACCGCCGACAACGATCTCGTTCTCGGGTTCGATGGCGACGACACCCTGAACGATGATGCCGGCGACGACATCCTCGTCGGCGGCAACGGCGATGATCTGATGAGCGGCGGCGCCGGAAACGACACCTACCTCATCACCGAGGCAGGGGACCGCGTCAACGAGACGGGAGGCGACGGCGTCGACACCATCATCGCCACGATCACCGTCGATCTGCACCAGACCCGTGGCGATCATGTCGATGGCATCGTCGAGAATCTGACGCTGATCGGCGACGCCGACATCGACGGCACGGGACATAATCTGGCGAACGTGCTGATCGGCAACTCCGGCAACAACAGGCTGGGAGGCGGCAACGGCGATGACACGCTGATCGGCAATGCCGGCAACGATCGGCTGCTCGGCCATACCGGCGACGACTCGGTCGATGGCGGCCAGGGCAACGACGTGCTGAATGGCGGCGCCGGCATCGACACCGCTGTCTTCGCGGGCTCCGCGAGCGACTATGTCTTCGGCTTCGGCGCCTCGGCCCTGGCGACCGTCACGCACCTTGAAAGCGGTGAGGTCGACAGTCTCTCAAACATCGAGAAGCTGAGGTTCGGCGACGGTCCGGAGCTGGCCATCGTGAGCGGAGACGGGGACATCGGTTCCACGGATCCCGGGATCATCTTCGGCGGCGACGGCAACGATACGATCGTCGGCAGCACCGGCGACGACGTCATCATCGGCGGTCCCGGCGACGACACGCTGAACGGCTACGACCTCGGCGACGGCGATGACGATGCGGTCGCGCTCCAGGAGGACGATGATACGTTCATCTGGAGACCCGGCGACGGCGCCGACACCGTCAACGGCGGTGGTGAAGGCGTGGAGGGAGACCTTTTCCAGATTGTCGGAAACGGACAGGCCGAAACCTACCGGATCTACACCTACGACGAGGCGGTCGCCCGGATCGCCTTCGCCGGAAGCGACGAGAGCGAGATCGTCGTCACCCGGCAGGTCGCGGGAGAGCCCGAGACCATCATCGCGGAGCTGACGGAGATCGAGGAGATCATCGTGAACGGCGGCGGGGTCAGCGAAAGCGGCCAGTTCGGCGGCGACACCGTGGAGATGTACGGCAGCTTCAACATCGCCACCAGCCTGCGGCCCGACACGATCACCATCGTGGGATCGAGCGGGGACGACACGGTCGATATCTCTTCGCTCCTGTCCGATCATCGGATCGTCTTCAAGACGAAGGGCGGCAACGACGTCATCGTCGGCGCCCTGCGGCCCCAGGATGTCGTGGAACTCGCGGCCGGCAAGACGATCGAAGACTACGTCAGGACAACCAACCCGAACGGCTCGACGACGATCACCAGCGATACCCATTCCGTCACCTTCTTCAGCGCGGGCGATGTGCCCCCGCAGTTCGTTGCCGCAGACGACGAAACCGGCGCGACCGATGGAACCGCGGACACCGGCAATCCCGACGGTACGGGGGATGCCGATCAAACCGGCGGCGCCGATGAAACCGGGGGTGACGGCGAGGGGAATGCCGTCGACGAAGATCAGAACGGTTCCCAGGATGAAGGCGAGCCTTCCCCCGTTCCCACCGGGTCTACCGGCGTCGTCGGCACATCCGATGCCGACGCCCTTGCCGGCGGCTCGGAAGGCGAGACGCTGATGGCGCTGGGCGGACGGGATGTTGTGTTCGGCGGCGATGGCGACGACAACGTCATGGGCGGCGGCGAAGCCGACATGCTCTATGGCGACGGCGGGGCCGACCGTGTCCTTGGCGGCGCCGGCGACGACTACATCGATGCCGGTTCGGGCGACGACGCGGTCTTCGGCGGCGACGGCGACGATTTGATCGTGGCGGCGGACGGTGACGGCGACGACACCTACTACGGCGACGACATGGTGGGCGGAACCGGCAACGACACGCTCGACATGTCGGCGATCACGGCCAACATCGCCGCCGACCTGGGCAGCACCGGCTTCATGGGCCGCGGCAGCGTCTCGAGCGACCAGTCTGGCCGCGATACGCTGTGGGGCGTGGAGAACATCGTCGCGGGTTCGGGCGACGACGCCATCACGGCGAGCGATGCGGTCAACGTCATGGACGGCGGCGGAGGCGCGGATACCTTCCGCTTCCTCTCCGCCGCGAACGCCGACGGCGACACGATCATGGGTTTCCAGGCCGGCGATCGGATCGACCTCAGCGGCATGGACGCCGACGGCTCCGCCTCGGGTAACGGGAGCTTCACCCTGATATCCGGCGCGTTCACGGGCAAGGGCCAGTTGATGGTCTCCCACGAAACCCGCGACGACGAGGACTACACCGTCGTCCAGGGCAACACGACAGGCGGCGACGAAGCTGACTTCAAGATCAGCATCAAGGGGTCGCACGACCTGGCCGACAGCGACTTCGCCCTCTAGCCGCAATCCCTGCGGACCGGGCCCCCGGTCCGCAGGGAACGCGAATGAGGCGTGTCGCAGCGGGGGAACGTCATGGCGTCCAAGAATTCCAAATCCGGGTCGAAGCGCAAGAGCGCCGAGCGGCTCACCAAGGGGTTCAGGAGGATCATCGTCTTCCTGTTCGGGATGTCGGGGATCATCAACATCCTCGCGCTCACCGGCGCGTTCTACATGCTCCAGATCTACGACCGGGCCCTGACCAGCGGCAGCGTTCCGACGCTGGTGGCGATCTCCGTGCTGGCGATCGGCCTCTACTTCTTCCAGGGCCTGTTCGACATCATCCGCTCGCAGATCCTCGTGCGCATCGGCGCGCGGCTCGACCGGAAGATCGCGCCGATGGCCCATCAGGTCGCGATCGACATGCCGCGCTTCGGCTTTTCGACGGCTGAATCCCTCGAACGGGGCCGCGACGTGGACACGGTGCGCGGCTTTCTGGGCAGTCAGGGACCGGTGGCCTTGTTCGACCTTCCCTGGATGCCGCTCTTCCTCGCATTCGTCTACATGCTGCATCCCTGGCTGGGCGCGTTGACCTTCTGCGGCGCGTTCATCCTCACGGTGCTGACGATCGTCACCGAGCTGATGACCCGCCGCCTGAGCAACGCGACCCATCAGGCGGTCGTCACGCGCAACGCCGTCGCCGACTCCAACGCCCGCAACGCCGATATCCTCAAGGCCATGGGTTTCGGGGGGAGGGCCGTCGCCCGCTTCAACCGCGCGAACGAGGAGCATCTGGAGCTTCAGACGCGCACCAACGACATCAGCGGCACCTTCGGCGCGATCTCGCGGGTGCTGCGCATGATCCTCCAGTCGGCGGTCCTCGGCCTCGGGGCGCTGCTGACGATCCAGGGCGAACTTTCCGCCGGCGCGATCATCGCCGCCTCCGTCGCCTCCGCCCGGGCGCTCGCCCCGATCGACCTGGCGATCGGCAACTGGAAGAACGTGGTCTCCGCGCGCACCGCCTTCCAGCGCCTCAAGGAAACGGTCGTGGCGCTGTCGGAGGCCGAGGAGCCGATGGACCTGCCCGCGCCGCGCTCATCGCTGAAGGTGGAGAACATCACCGTCGCCGCGCCGGGGTCCGGCCGGGTCCTGCTGAGCGAGGTGAGCTTCGAGCTCAAGGCCGGCCAGGCGGTCGGCATCATCGGCCCGAGCGGCGGCGGCAAGACCACACTGGTCCGGGCCCTGACCGGCATCTGGCCGACGCTGAGGGGCGGCGTGCGTCTCGACGATGCCGAGTTGACGCAGTGGGACGACGAGACCCTTGGACGGTTCATCGGCTATCTGCCCCAGGACGTCGCGCTGCTGGACGCCACGATCGAGGAGAACATCTCGCGGCTTCAGGGCGAGCCGGACGCCCGGGCCATCGTGGAGGCGTCGACGGCCGCGGGCGTTCACGAGATGATCGTGCGCATGCCGGACGGCTACCATACCGAGCTGGGACCCCAGGGCATGGCGCTTTCGGGCGGGCAGCGGCAGCGCGTCGGGCTTGCGCGGGCGCTTTACGGCGACCCGTTCGTCGTCGTGCTGGACGAGCCGAACTCGAACCTCGATGGCGAAGGCGAGGCCGCGCTGACCGCCGCGATCCAGGGCGTCAGGCAACGCGGCGGCATCGCGGTCGTGATCGCTCACCGTCCCAGCGCGCTGGTCGCCGTCGATCTCGTGGCGGTGATCCAGAACGGCCGGATGACGGCATTCGGGCCCAAGGACGAGATCATCGGCAAATCCACCCGCCGCGAAGCGCCAGCAGCTGAGACGGCTCCCATGAAGGAGGCGCGCGCCGACCTGTCCGCGCGAGCATTGGCATGATCGAGGTCAAAGGCGCGAAGACGGAAACGCCGGAAGCCGACGCTTCCCAGCGCTACGTCCTGAAGGGCATGGATGCGAAGTCGAAGACGCCGCTCGCCATAGGCCTCCTTCTGACGGGACTCGCGCTTTACCTGAAGTCGTTCTTTCCGGGATGGGCGACGCCGCCCGAGAAGGTTCAATCCGAACCCGATGGCGACGTCGGTGACGAGGCCGGGGTCGCCGAACCCGGAATGTCCGCGCCCGAACCGGCGAAGGTCTCGCAGGACGATGACCATAAGGGTGGGGCCGTCGCGCCGGAAGGCGACGACATGACCCCCGGAGGAAGCGCTCTGGCGAACGTCCTGTCGCTGCGACCCACGCCGTTCGCTCTGGTCGAGTCGCCCGCCTTCGACTTCATCGAGCCCAAGGGTTCGCCGGGTATCGGAGGTGTTAGGCCAGTGCCATTGCTGGCGCGCCCCGCCAACGATAATGGGCTTGTCGCGGGGACCGCCGGTTCGGCCGGGGGTGGCGGCGACAGTCCGGCCCCTGATGGAAGCAAGGACCCGGAAGACGAGACGGGTGACGATCCGGAGGACGAGGACCATCCTCCCTCCGACAATCGCGCGCCCCGCGTGACGGGACCGGTCTATCTGCTGGACGTGGTCGGCTGCGCGACGCTGGCTGTCGGCCTGTCGGATCTCCTGCGGAATGCGCATGACCCGGACGGCGACACGCTTTCGGTGAAGAATCTGGCGGTTTCCTCGGGAACGCTGACCCGGACGGATGATGGCTGGATGTTCGACGGCGGTCCGGATCATCTCGGACCCGTCACCATCGCCTATCAGATCACCGACGGCGAAGCCACGATCGACCAGGTCGCGTACTTCTCCGTGGTCAGGCCGCCGCCCATCGAAGGAACCGCCGCCGCCGACATGCTTCTCGGCGGCATGTGCGCGGACGAGATTGCCGGCTTCGATGGCGACGACAACATCGACGGCCGGACCGGCGACGACTTCATAGCCGGGGGAAATGGAGACGACCATATCGTCGCGGGTGGCGACGACGACGTCGTCTTCGGCGGCGACGGCGACGACGTCGTCTTCGGCGGGGCGGGGAACGACCACATCTCAGGTGGAAACGGCGATGACACCCTGTTCGGCAATGACGGCGACGACACGATCTTCGGCGACGGAGGCAGCGACCTCCTGAACGGAGGAGCGGGACGGGACCTCCTGTTCGGCGGCGATGGCGGCGACGTGCTTTCGGACGGCGAAGGCGCGGATGTCGTTCACGGGGGCGACGGCGACGATCGCGTGGTTGCCGCGCTCGACGGCGACCGGGACGCCTATGATGGCGGGGAGGGGCACGACACGCTGGATTATTCCGGCGCGTCGGAAGACCTCGCGATCGATCTCGTCGATGGCGCCGCCGGCGGGGTGGAGATCGGCGACGATCATGTCGTCGGGTTCGAGACCGTGCTGAGCGGCGAAGGGGACGACCATTTCGTCATCGGCGACAAAGCCGTCATCCTGGCAGGCGGCGGCGGCGAGGATATCTTCGAGTTCAGCGACCCCGGCCAGCCGGCCGAAGGGCCTGCGGCTTTCCATGAAATCCTGGACTTCACGGCCGGGGATCGGGTGCGGATGTCCAGGTACGACATCTTCGAGAAGGTCATGGACGAGTTGGAGGACCGCTTCGAGGACATCTATGGCGACGACGTCGATGACGACGATCTGGCGATACGCTACCGGCACGATCGGACCGACGAGATGGACCGGACCTTCATCGAGGTTGATTTCAACAGTGACGACGTATGGGAGACGACGGTCGCCTTGCAGGGGCATTACGCCCTGGTGGCGATCGAGAACGTCTAGCTAGATTCCGGTGATCCGGGCGGACAAGACGCAAACGGGCGGGGAGCAAGGGGCATGGGCGACACCACAGGCAAGGCATTTCGGATCGGCCCGCGCGTGCTCGCGGGCGCCGCTCTCGGGGTTCTCCTCGTCGCCGGCGCCGGCGGCTGGGCGGCGACCGCGGAACTGACCGGCGCCGTGATCGCGCAAGGGTCGGTGAAGGTCGACCAGAACCTGAAATCTATCCAGCACCGCGACGGCGGAATCGTCAGTGAAATCGCCGTCAGGGAAGGCGACTTCGTCCAGGCGGGACAGATGGTGCTGCAGCTCGAAGATGCGCAGACGAATGCGGAGCTTTCGATCGTGCGTTCGCAGCTGGTCGAGCTGACCGTCAAGAAATCGCGGCTGCTGGCGGAGCGTGACGGGCTCGAGGCGATAGAGTTCCTGCCCCACCTGGACATCGAAGACCCCGCCATCGCATCGATCGTCAGCGGCGAGATCCGGCTCTTCGATGGCAACCGCGTGCATCGTGAAAGCCAGAAACGGCAGCTCGAACTCGGCATCGAGCAGATCGGCGAGGAGATCGAGGGGCTGGAGGCGCAGCGGGCGTCGAAGGTCGACGAGTTCGCGCTCGTCGAGGCCGAGTACCAGAAGCTGAGGGACCTTGCCGAGAGAAGGCTGGTGGAAGGGTCGCGCGTCTACACCGCAGGCCGCGACATGGCGCGCCTGTTGGGAGAGCGCGGGGAGATCGACGCGGCGATCGCCAGGGCCAGGACGCGCATAAGCGAGGTCCGGCTCCAGATCATCGCCATCGACCAGACCGCCCGCACGGAGGCGCAGCGGGAGCTGAGCGATGTCGACACGAGGATATCGGAGCTTCGCGACCGCCGGACCGCGATCGAGGACCGGCTGTCCCGCACCAACATCCGCGCCCCGATCTCCGGAACGATTAACGAGCTCAACATCCACACCATAGGGGGCGTGATCACGCCTGCCGAGGTGCTGGTCACCATCGTTCCGGAGGACGCCAGGCTCAAGATCGAGGTCAAGCTGACTCCCGTGAGCATCGACCAGGTTTCGATCGGTCAGTCGGCCAGGCTTCGCTTCACCGCGTTCAACCAGAGGACGACGCCGGAGCTGAGCGGCGAGGTTTCCTATGTGTCGCCGGCGACGACCCGGGATCCGGTCACCGGGGAGATCTATTACCTAGGGGACATCGAGGTGTCGGAGGAAGAACTCGCGAAGCTGGGCGACGTGGAGTTGCTGCCCGGAATGCCCGTCGAGGTCTTCGTGTCCACCGAGGAGCGGACCGCCATGTCCTATCTGGTGAGGCCTCTTACCGACCAGTTCAGCCGGGCCTTCAGGGAACAGTAGGAAGAGCGGCCCGGAGATTCCCGGAACGGAGAGTCACTCGATCCTGTAGGCTTCGGTCCTGACGGAGACCGGCTCTCCGTTGCGGATCAGCTTGACCGTCACGCGATAGGCGCCCTGCAAGGGCGCGCCGCGCCTGCCCGCATAAGCCGTGTATGTGGCCTTGGGCCGGTCGAGGGCTTCCGTCGTTCGGGATACGAATGCGCCGCCGGACGGGTCGGCGATTTCGATGAGGACCTGGTCGCCTTCGTGGAGATTCCGAAGCCACGCCCATCCTACCAGCGCGGGCGATGCGCTGCTCGGACGTGGCGGCGGACCGGACAGCACGAGCTGGGAATGATCCACGACGGAACCCGCAAGTCCGAACGCGAGGAAATGGCCTCTACCCTGTTCCAGGGCCTCCAGGGCGGGATCGGAGAAGAGCGGCTCCGACGGCGCGCCCGGTTCACCGCAGTCCTCCCCGATCATTCGTCCGGTCAAGGGATCGATCGGCCGCCCTTCCTTGCGGATGGTGACGTGAAGGTGGGGGAACTGGGCCAGCCCGGAGGCGCTGATTTCCCCGATCTTGTCGCCTTCCCGGACGATATCGCCGCTTCGGACGGCAAGGCTGCCCTGCCTCAGATGACAATACTGGATTTCGATCCCTTCGCCATGGTCGATGACCGCGCCGTTTCCGCATTCCCGGTTGCCGACTTCCGCCCTGTCGTCCGCAGTCAGCACCGGGCGATCGGGTTCCTCGTCTCGCCACCGCAACACCCGGCCATCCGCCATGGCGAGAACAGGAACGCCTCTGGCGACGTCCGTCATGGAGAGGAGGCGGAGGTCGACTCCGTCGTGCCCATCATATGTGGCCGTTCCGCAGAACGGATCGACGGCTTCGGGGCCGGGAGCCATGTCCGGATACTGCTGGACGAAGCAATCCTGGCCGGGGGCGCAGTCGGCGGGAAAGGCAAGTTCCTGGGCGACCGAGGGGAGGGAGCCCAGCGTGACCGCTATCCCCGCGGCAAGGCGAAAGTGACGAAAAAGGTGTAATCTCAAAAATTTTGATCCAAAATTGTTACAGTTATGATATCTTAATTACCTAAATTTTGATAAAAACACAATGTGTGAAGGGGCCAGGATGACTCCGATTTCACTTGCGGTGATTGATCATCAACCGTTCATGCTGGAAGGCGTTGTCGCGCATTTCTCGAAGGACCGTCGGTTCGATGTCGTAGCGCAGGGCGTTTCGGGCGATGAAGCGACAGGCATTGCCGAACGCCACCATCCTCGCCTGTTGATCATGGATCTGCCCGCTCCTGATGCGTTGCGAGCTATCGTCAAAATCCGGTCCATGGCAAGAGATACAAGGGTAGTCATCTTTACCGCTGAAAGCGACGATGATCATGCCATCAATGCCCTTGATGCCGGCGTCGCGGGGTACATTCTGAAAACCAGCACAGCCGGCGAGCTGACGCGCGCGATCGAAGCGGTGGCGCGCGGTGAAACCTTTATTGCCGACGGAATCTCGGGAAGGATCATCAGCGCCCTTCAGAACAGGGCGTTGCGCAAAATGGAAGCCCAGTCGAAAAAGTTGAGCGCCCGCGAGGAGCAGATCGTTCGCCATTTGCTGTGTGGCCGAACCAACAAGGAAATCGCATCCAGCCTGTCGATCAGCGAGAAGACGGTGAAGCACTACATGACCGTCCTCATGCAGAAGATGAACGCACGGAACAGGCTTCAGGTCGTTCTGACGGCCCAGCAACTTGCCGGCGCAACGACATCGCGGATCGCACGTACTGGCAGTTCGTATGTAGGACGGCTTAATTGTTTGATATCGTTGCCGTTCGTATCGGAACTGTCCTCAATGGCGGCGCTCGTCTAAATGACGCCCATCCAGCCGATGAAATCTACCGTGAGCCGGGCCAGGAAGGTGTGGCCGCATGACCGGAGCGGGAGGCTCCATGCCGCCGCTGTTCAACGGGCTGACGGCATGGAAACCGGAGACTACCGGCGGCAGCGCTGGCAGAGCAGCCGGACCGATTCGCTGTCGGTATGCCAGCGGATCTTGACGCCGACCTGGAGCAGGTCGGTGAACCAAAGCGGCGGATCGGCGGTGGCTTCGAGTTTCGCGCCGGCTGGCTCGCCACGTCATCGACCGGTCGTCGGCCGGTTTCGCGTCCGGGCCTGACGGCAGGGGACGAGACGGCCGGAAAAGCCCGCACCGCCGACCGCTGGGGCCGGCGGCACGGGAGTTGGCGACTACCGCCGGGCCCGTTGGCAGAGCAGGCGAACCGAGCGGTCGTCCGTGTGCCAGCGCATCTTGACTCCATGCTTGAGCAGGTCGCTGAGCCGGGCGGCGATTTCCCGGCCCTGAAGGCGCCGGGCGCGGGCGGTGTCGGCGGTTCCGGGGGCTGTGCTGGAGAGCGCTTGGTAGACGTGAAGGTCGTCGACCAGAGCCTCGAGCTTCCGAGCCTGGCGCGGCGCGAGCCACGGGGCGGGCTCTGTCTCGATATCGCCGCCGCGGCCGACGACGGTCAACAAATCGTCGCGCCATGGCGCCCAGGCGACTTGACGGGTCCGCGCGCTGTTTGTGGATGTGCGCATATCTGATTGCTCCTCAGTAGCGACCACGGGAGTGTGATCAAGAGCAGCCGCGGAACGTCTCTGGATGGGGAGAATGGCCCGGCCCCAAAGGAGAGGCCGGGCGATCCTTGATCGGCGGGCTATTGGTCCGAGGCCGTGCCGAGCGGCCGGCCGAGGCGGTAATATCTCGACACGGTGCGAGCGACGCCGCGCTGCTCGTCGATCCAGACCAACTGGGACGTAGTGATCCATCCTCCGTCCTGAAGACGCGGATGGCCGGTGACGACGCCGATCAGTCCATCCGGCGGCTCGACGCTGTAGGTCCAGTGATCTAGCAGGGGGGCGGCGTCGAGATTGACGCCGGGCGGGATCTCGCCACGCTGGAGATAGGGGAGTTCGTGCTGAAGCTGCGCGAAGAGCAATTTTGCTTCTTCTCGAGTTCGATACATGAGTGATGTCCTGAACATGCTCGCGACGGCCGGACGGCATGGGCCGTCCAGCCGTCGCATCGGGAGGGTGCTCGGCGGGTTCAGCGCCAACACAACAGTTGGAGGCCGGTTCCGGTCATGCCCCCGGACGCCAGAACATCGTGACGCCGGCCGCGGCGAGTTCGACGAGGCGGGCGTCGATCTCTCGGGCCTGGCTCTTCAGCGCGCGATCGCCGCCGGGAATCCGGGATCCGAGCCGGTTGACGCTCTGATAAGTCAGCAGGTCGTCGAGGAGATCGTGCAGCCGCCGCGCTTGGTGCGGTGTGAGCCACGGCGCCGGCTCTACGCCGACGGGGCCGCCGCGGGCGCCGGCGACGAGTGCGTCGCCGGTCCACGGCTGCCAAACCGGATTGTTTGCTTGGTGGTGATTCCACGCGCTGGGTGACGTGCGCATAGCTGTGTGCTCCTTACTGCGATCACGAAATTGCGATCAAGAGAGCGCGTGGAATTAAACGAGATGCGAGGTCGGCCGCCGTTGCCGGCGTCATGACCCTCGCACATTCTTTTATTGGTGATTTTTCGATCTCCCGTCCTTTCCGCCAGTGAGAAGGACGGGAGATCGAGTTACATTTGATTTTGGCTCAATAAAAAATCTCTTGTCCTAATTTCCGCTTTCTCTGAAACGGAATCATATCTCTCCAACTGAATGTCTGGAGAGAACATATGGCCAATAATTCTTCTTCTTTACTGAATTCCCGACAAGGCCTGCCCGAGTTCGCCACCTTGCGCGAGGCGGCGGCGCTGCTGCGCATGTCCGAACGGACCCTGCGGCGGCGGATCCGCGACGGTCTCGTCACGGTCTCCCAGCGGCGCAATGGACCGATCCTGATCCACCGCGACGTGCTTTACGCCGCGCTCGAAATGCGCCGGCGGGGCGAGATCTGAGGTGGCCGTCGATGTCCGGCCATGTCCAGCAATGTCAATCACTTACGGCGCGCCGGGACGAGCGTGTCGCGATGAGCCCGGAGGCAGACATCGCGACACGGTCGTCCCGGCGGCCCGCCCTGTCCACCCCTGTCCAGTCTTGACCGCCGACGCCGCCGGCAGGGCCGTCCCGGACTTAACGAACCAGGAGAACCATACCGATGAAACCGCCTTCTTCGTACCCGACCGAAGCCGCCCGCCTTATCGCTGATTGGTGCGAGGCCGAGGGCGTCAACCATTCCGAACTCAGCCGGCGCGTCGGCCGATCGCGCGTGTGGGTGCACACCGTGATCAGTGGGGCGGCTCGCTATCCCGGTCTGACGGCGATCGCCAAGGTCGCCGAGGTCACCGGAATACCGTTCGATGATCTGATCGCCGACCGGCCGGCGCCCAAACCTCCGGCGCCCAAGCCGCAGTCGCCGGCGCCGGCCCGCGACCTGACGATGGCCGATGTGCGCCAGGCGATCGCCGACGGCGCCAATCGGCCGGACGCGGACCCGCTGAGCGATGCCTGGCGCCAGGAGATCCTGCGTCACATCGACCGGCTGCCGTTGTGGTTCGATCGCCCGCTCGATCGGATTCCGGCCGACGCCCGCCGCATCGGCGAGGCGCTCGACAAGCTGCACCCCGTCGCGCTCGGCGTCACCAGGCGCGTCTGGCAGAAGGCCCGCAGCGCCATTCGGACCTCGCTCGCAATCGCCGGCGCCACGGGTGGCCGGCGGCCGGCGGACTATCTCGCCGACCCGCGCTGGCGCGGGCTGATGGAGGGCCTGCGCGACCACCATGCAGAGCGCGGGCTGATCCGCTCGTTCCACGAACAGCAACTCGGGCCGTTCTTCGCCTACTGCCATGCCCACGGAGTCGAGCCCGACGACGTCTCCGATGCCGCGTTCGAGGCCTACGCGGAGGAGCGTAATCGCTGCTATCTCGGCGCCAAGACCGGCGCGCGTCGGTTGCGGTCGGCGCGCAACGCCTGGAACTACGGCGCCGGGCATGTGGCAGGCTGGCCGCGGATTGTCCTGTCGGTTCCGGAACGCGACACTTTGCGCCTGCCGCTGGAAATCTTCCCGAAATCCTTTCAGGACGATGTCGCGGCCTATGTGGCAGCGGCCGGCGTGCGCGACGCCGCCCTCTACGACCCCGCGATCGTCGGCTACACAGCGGCCATGGACGCCCGGTACGCGTCGGCGGAGCGGATGCGGCGTGACCGGCCGGACGCGAACGGCCGGCGCCACGGTATGGATCCGAGCAAGCCGCTGGCGGCGGTCACGGCCAGGCGTCATGCTGACACGCTGCGTCTGACGGCGTCGGTGCTGGTGCGCGCCGGCCGCGATCCGGCCGAGATCCGTTCGATCGCCGATATCGCGACACCGGAGGCCGCGGTCGAGCTTCTGAAGGATCTCGACCGGCGGGGCCTCGAAAAAAATAAGGCCACCCGTGGGACCCTGGTCAAAATGCTCGCGAGCATCGCGGCGCGCTGGCTGCCGGACCACGACAGACTCCAAGCGAAGCAGTTCTGGACGCTGTCGGACATGGTCGGCCATAAGCGCACGGAAATGAGCGACGACGACCGCCGGACGGTGGAGGCATTCCTGTCCGACAGCGAACTGATTGCTCGGATCGTCATGCTGCCGCTCGACACCATCGCGGCGGCCGAGGACGAACGTCGGCGCACCGGGCGCGTCACCGAGGCGATGGCGCTCAAGGTCGAGGCTGCGGCGATGCTGACGATCCTGCTCAGCCTGCCGGTGCGCCGGACGACGCTCAGCCGGACGTTGCGGGACAACATCACTTGGCCGGTGCACGCCGGGGCGATCGGGATGGTCTACTGGCCGGCCTGCGACACAAAGGGCCGGAAGAAGCCGCTCCGGGCCGAGCTGTCGGCCTGGAAAGTGCAGATCCTCAAGACGCATCGAGAGCATTATTGGCCGGCACTGGCGCTCGATCCGGAAAATGACTTTCTCTTCCCCGGTCGCAAGCTCCGCACCCGCAAAACCCACCGCACCCCGGCCCAACTCGCGAGCAATCTCAAGGCGCTGATCCGCGACGCCATCGGCCACCAGGTCCGGGCGCATCAGTGGCGCAAGATCCTGGGCACGGCGCTCTTCAGGGCGACGCTGGATCCCGACATGGTGCGGGCCCTGCTCGGCCATTGCGGCAACTCGGACTCGACCGGCATCTATGTCGACAGTCTCGCGACGCTGGGCGCCTCGGCGACGCTCGACCGAATAATGGCCGACCGCTTGGCCGAGGCCGGCCTGGCGCTGCCGATGGCGAGGGCGGCATGAGCGCCCGGAAGCGGTGGCGGGCGGTACCCGCCGAGGGCTGGCCGGAATCCGATCGGCGGACCTGGGCGCGGGCGACCCGCGGCTGGCCGGCCCACCGACTCAAGCAGGCGCGGACCGCGTATGGCCAACTGCTCGCGTACGGTGAGCCCGACGGTGTCGACCAGGCGACGATCGCCGCCTTCGCCGAAGCCGTTGCCTGGCACCGTCCGCCGCAGTCGGCGCGGACGACACTGCGCGGTCTGGCCGATGCGCTGGTCGTGCTCCGCCCGGAAGAGCCCTGGGGCTGGCTGCACGAGGCGGCGCGCGACGCCATCCGCGCCGGACGGCCGCAGGCAGCGCCGAAGAAACGTCCAGGTCCGACCCCGACCCGGCGTGTCGCCATGGCGGACTGGCCGGACGATCATCGGGCACGCTGGATAACCGGCTTCGCGTCTCCGGCCGAGCCTGTCGTCGACGACCCGTACGCCGCGGCTCTAGCGGCGGTCACGGCAGCCTGGCCGGACGGCGGTACGAGTGATGAAGTTCCCGGAACAGCGATGGGCAAGCCGGCGCGGCATCCGTCGTCCTGGAGACCCGCCACCTGCACGGCGGCGGAGCGGGGCTGGGGCCGCTGGCTGGCGTGGGCGGGCGAAGAGGGCGGGGCTGCGGCGCCGGAGGCGGTGACCCGGGATCGGGTCGCCCGGTATGTCGACGGCCTTGCCGCGCGCGGCTGCGCACCGAAATCAATCACGGCCTATGTTCAGGGCCTGCGGTTCGCCCTGCGGGTGCTCGCCCCGGACGGCGACTGGACGTGGCTGTCGCGCCAGGCGACGATTCTGCAGAGCCACGCTGTGCCGCTGAGGGACAAGGCAATCGGGCTGCGGCCGATCGAGGAATTGGCGGCACTCGGGACCAGGCTCATGGCCGAAGCCGTTGGCCAGCCACTGACGCTCAGTGCCGCGACGCTGTATCGCGACGGGCTCTATATCGCTCTGCTCGCCTGGCGACCCAAGCGGATCAGCAACATCGGCGAGATGAGGATCGGCCGGGAATTGGTACTCGACCAGACCGGCGAGCCGGTCTCACTCCTGTTCGACCGGACGAAGAACAATGATCCCAGCGAAAGCACCGTTCCGGTCGTCCTGCGGCCGTGCGTTCGCGCCTATTTGGACAGGTTCCGGCCGCTGCTCGACGGGCAGGCCGGCGACGCGCTTTGGGTGTCCAACCGCGGCGCCGCGATGGCCGTAGGAAGCCTGGCGGCGGTACTGCGTGACCATACGAAAGCAGCATGGGGCAAGGGCATTGGCCCGCACTATGTCCGCACGATGTATGCAACGAGCATGGGCGCGACCGACCCCAGGGCGCTGGCGCAGGTCAGCATCATGCTCGACCACCGCAATAGCCAGACGGTGGAAATCTATCGGGCGCTCGCCACCAGCACCAACGCCTCCCACGCACTCGACCGGATGACCACCGGAATTGTCGAGGCGACGTTGGCTCGGAGGAAGAAGGAAAGACAACGAACCGGGCGGAAGAGGCCCCCTGCAAGGGGTGGGTGAGGCCGTCATTCTCCCGCAATCCGACTTCCGGCGGCTGGACCATCGCGCACTTGATCCAGTCGCCGATCGAGGGGATTGCGAACGATCATCGCCGTTCGGCGCTATCCGCTCTCGGAGCTTGTTAGTTCATTGAAATCTATGGGTTTTCCACTCTTGCTATGCTCAGACGGCCAGATAGTGGAAAACCATGTGATATCAACGAGGTAGGCTGCTGGAGGGCAGGCGCTTTCGGATTGATGCTCGTCGGTCAGGGCCGTTCCTCTACGCCGTGGTGCAATGGCGTGGGAATTCCGCAGTGCTTCGCCTTTCATGCGGCTCGGGCGCATCGGTCCCTGATATCCGTTGGATGTACGCGACCTAGACCACGGGGTGATTCTATCTCCATCGCAAACGGGGATAGTGAAACACATTCAGAAAAGGGACGATCAACAGGAGACAAACATGAGCCCAGACAACATCTCACACCTCGGTGGACCGGGGTACGATGAGCTGGTTCCGTCGCGCTACGCGCTGCGGGTCGGCGAGATTGACGTGCTGGTGGTCAGCGACGGGGTTCTGCCGCTGCCAACCGCGATGTTGGCGCACAACGCCGACCCGACGGTCCGGGAGGCCTGGCTGGATAACATGTTTCTGCCGCGGGACGCGTTCGATTGGGCGCTGAACGTGGTCGTGGTGCGTAGCGGCGGCCGGACCATACTCATCGATGCTGGGCTGGGGTTCGACCCGGACTTGCACTTGCCGCGGGCCGGGCAGTTGGCAAAGCGATTGGCGGCCGCGGGCATCGATCTTGCGTCCGTGACCGATGTGGTGCTTACCCACATGCACATGGACCACATTGGCGGGCTGATCGTCGACGGGGTGAAGGACCGGCTGCGGCCGGACCTGCGGATCCACGTGGCGGCGGCCGAGGTCAAATTCTGGGAGTCGCCTGATTTCTCCCACACCGCCATGCCGCCGGGGTTCCCGGACGCGCTTCGGTCGACCGCCAAGCGGTTCATGAAAGAGTACCGCAACCAGGTGCGGACGTTCGATGAGGAGCACGAGGTGGCGCCGGGGGTGGTCGTCCGTCGGACCGGCGGACACACCCCTGGGCACAGCGTCGTCCGTCTAGCGTCCGGCGGCGACGGGCTGACGTTCGCCGGCGACGCCGTGTTCGCGGTCGGGTTCGACCAGCCCGACTGGCACAACGGCTTCGAACATGACCCCGAGGAGGCGGCTCGCGTTCGGGTTCGTCTTTTGCGGGATCTGGCTGAGACCGGCGAGATGTTGGTGGCCACTCACCTTCCGTTCCCGTCCGTGGGGCGGGTGGCGGTCGACGGCGACGCCTTTCGTTGGGTGCCGGTCTTCTGGGACTACTGACCGCTTGTTGGGTTAGGACTGCTCTGCTCGAGACTGCAACCACCGATAATCGACTCCCGGTCGCGCCAGCGGCCGGGAGTTTTCTATTGCTTGCAGCATAATCGCAGAACGCCAGAATGGCCGCGAGACTGCCGTGCAGCGCCGCATCGAGCCCGACGCTATCGGCGCGCAGCGTCGGCACGACCCAGTCGACCTGGCCATGGATGATCTCGGCGGACGGGGCCTTCGCTGCGCCGCTGTTAAGTGCCGCCAGCAGACTGGATCAATCACGCCACGGATTGCTGAGCCTGAGGAGGTTACTCCGTCGCTCTCTCGTCCACTGCCTTACGTCCGGCCGTCATTGCGAGGATGATCTTGACTGCGATCAGCATTGGAGCGGCAGAGACGAACAGCAGCGCCAACACCAAAAAGCCTTCGTTGAACGACAGGGTCATGATCTGCGTCTGGAGCGACCGCTGGATCATTGCAGTGACCGCGGCCGCCATTTCGCTAGAATAGCCTTGGGTGGCGAGCAGATCGGTGATGGCGTTTTGGCGCGCCTCCAGCGCTGGGCTGCCGGGCGTGAAATGGGTGGCCAGAACGCTGCGATTGAGCGCCGCCTGATGCGCGAGATAGGTCTGGAGAAACGCCACGCCGATCAAGCCGCCGAACTGTCGGCCGAAGTTGAAAAGCGCGACGCCGTGCGCCAAGCGCGGCCCGCCGAGCCCGAGAAAGGTGATGAGAGTCAGCGCCACGAACAGCGGACCGAGGCCGAAGCCGCGCAGCAGCAGGGCCGTGGTCATGTCCGGGATGCCGCTCTCGCTCGTCGAGCCGGACAGCAGCCACATCGCGGACATGAAGAGGACGATGCCCACCGGCACGAGCTTGATCGGCGAAAGACGGCGGACCTGGATGAGTGCGGCCGCCGCAAACAGCCCTAACCCGGTGAGCGCACCACTCGGCAGGAGCAGCAGCCCGGCATAGGTTTCCGAGAAGCCGAGCACCGAGAGCGCGAAGAGCGGGATAAGGAAGGCGCTGCCGAACAGGGCGCAACCAGCAACGAAGCTGACGATGAAGCCGAAGGCGAAGTTGGGATCGTGAAAGGTTGCGAGATCTATCAATGGATCGCGACCTTGTGAACGGATCTCCCACGCTGCAAAGGCAAGGACCGCAATCATCCCCACGATCGACAGGTTCACGATCCGCGACTCTGCGAACCAGTTCCAGCGATTGCCCTGCTGGAGCACATAGACGAGGCAGACCATGGCGACGGCGAAGAGCATGAGGCCGACCCAGTCGAGGCGGATGGTCGCCCGTTGGACGACGGGGATCGCACCGAGCCCGGCGAGGATCATCGCCAGTCCGATCAGACCGCCTGGCAAATTAAGGAGGAATATCCAGGACCAGGAGAGTGTCTCGGTCAGCCAGCCCTGAGCCGCTGGTGCGATGGCGGTCGGCATCGCAACGACAGCCAGTGCGAAAGCCGCCTGGACCAGCGGCTGCCTGCCTCGGGGAAGGAACTCGAAGAGCACAGTCTGGCCCACGACCAGCAGCACGGCGCCAGAGACGCCCTGAAGCGCTCGCCAGATCACGAGTTGATAGAACTCCGTGGTCAGGCCGCCCGCCAAAGAACTCAGGATAATGACAACCGTCGATCCGACCAGGCACTGCCCGCGGTCGATACGAAGGCCGAGCCAGGCTCCGATGGGAAAGGCGGTGAGCTTGGCCATGAGATAAGCCATGTTGAGCCAAGCAGCTTCGTCGGGGGTCGTATGTATGCTCCCCATGATGTCCGCCCGGGCGATCGCCAGCGCGGTGCCGTTAATCGCATCCAGACACGCGACGGCGGTGACGCCCAGCAACAGCCAGATGGCCGCCCCCGATACCCGGTCATCGTCGCCAGTGACGCGGATCATGGTTGGGTTTCCTACCGGTAGATTTGAACTGCAACCTGCGGGGCATTGCCCTCGGCGATCGGACCAGGCCCGACGCTGGCCGGCAGGTCGATCGCGACCTCAGCCGACAGGCCCGGGACGAGGCGCCCGACCAGCGGGTGATCGGCATTGAGCCGGATCTTCACCGGCACACGCTGGACAATCCGGATGAAGTTGCCGGTGGCGTTGTCCGGCGGCAGCAGGCTGAACGCGGCGCCGCTCGCCGGCGCCAGGCTGTCGATTGCGCCGCGGATCTCCACGCCGGGGAAGCCGTCGACCGTGATATGAGCTGTCTGCCCGACTCTCATGTGCGCGATCTGCGTCTCCTTGAAATTGGCCACCACCCAGACATCCCGGAGCGGCACGATCGACAGCAGGGAGGCACCGGGGCGTACGTACTCGCCCGGCTGAACATGGCGATTGCCGACGACACCCGCGACGGGGCTGTGGATGACGGTATCGGCCAGCGCGATCTCGGCGAGGCGCAGGGCGGCCTCGGCCTCGCTTCGCCTAGCCGCAATCTGCGCCGCCTCGGATTCGATGACGGCCAACTGCTCGCGCGCCGCGGCCCCGGCGGCTTCGGCGCGGGTGAGGGTCGCGGCCGCGCGTTGGGCGGCGGCGCTTGCGGCGTCGTGATTGCTCTGCGGCGTCCACCCTTGCGCGAGGAGCTGTCGGGAGCGGGCAAGGTTGCTCTGAGCCAGATCGACGTCGGCGCGCGCGGCCTCGACCGCCGCGTCGGCTTCCCGAATAACGGCGAGTTGAAACTGCGTGCGACGATCGAGATTGTCCGCGGCCGCCGCCACGGCCGCCACTGCCGCACGAGCCCGGTCGGCCTGGGCGCGGAAGTCGGCATCGTCGATCCGAACCAGTATGGCCCCGGCCTCGACGATCTGGTTGTCGTCGACCAGAACCGCGACGACACGGCCTTCGACCTCGGGGGCGATCGCGGTGACGTCGCCGCGGACATAGGCATTGTCGGTCCTGACCTCGAAACGGGCGTCCATCCACCAGGTCCAGGCGAACCCGCCGGCAGAGGCGAGCGCGGCGAGGATAACGAGGCCGATGGCTCCGCGGCGGGCCTTCTCCTTCAGGGGTGGTTTCACGAGACGCCTCATCAAAAATGGTAATGAACATTACCCTTGTACGGTACGATAGATTACCTCATTATGGAAGTATGATTTTGGCCTGGTTTCGGGTCCTGATAGGAGTCTGCTGCCTCGCCGGCTGAAACCCTATTGGGTGTGGAGAGAGCTTGGACTATCGGCTCGCTGAGCGAACCTATACCCAGGTTCACACCCATGGAGGCGCACACGCACCGGATGCTGGGCAACGGCGCTAAACCCGGTCGAGATCGTCCTAAGGTAGCCGATTGAGGATTTAACAGCGGACAGGGCATCCTGATCGATGACCGACACGACGCACGACACGAACCGCTATACCCGCCGCTCCCGGCGGGGCGCCCCGCAGGAGCGGCGGCTGGCGATGATCCAGGCGGCATCCGAGGTGTTCTTCGAGGCCGGCTATGCGGCCGCCAGCATCGACATGATCATCGCACGCGCCGGCGGCTCGAAGCGCGACCTTTACGCCGAATTCGGCAACAAGGAAGGCCTGTTCGCCGCGATCATCACGGAGAACGCGAGTCGGGCCTTGGATGCGCTCGCGCCGGAGCAGCTCACGGGTCATGATCTCCGATCGACGCTACGTCATTTTGGACGGCGGCTTGTCGCCTTGCAGATGGCGCCGCAACTCCTGGCCCTCTATCGTGCCGGGATTGCCGAGAGTACGCGCTTTCCCGATCTCGCCCGAGCCTTCTTCGAAAGCGGTCCTGGCCGGGCGAGCGCACGGCTTGCGGAGGTGCTCGAGGAATACCGCGACCGTGGCGAGATCAAGGTCTCCGACTGCCGGCGCGCGGCCGAGCACTTCATCGGGATGGTCCGCGATGACCTGCACCTCCAGGTGCTCCTCGGATTGCGTCCGCCGCCCAATGACGCCGAGGTCGAAGCGACGGTCGACGCGGCGGTGCGGATATTTCTCGACGGCGTTGGCGAAAACCGGTGACGACCCGGTTCTGAGCGATCGGCGGCATGTCATGCCAGCGGCCTCTCAGGGCATCGGCGCCATGCGGACCATAAGCGGTTATGAAAGTCCCAGACCGCCATCGACAGCAATCACCTGTCCCGTCACCCATTCGGAACAGGGATCGGCGAGCTGCACGATCCACCGGGCCACATCATCCGGCTCTCCGCGCCGCTTGAGCGGTATCTGCCCGCGCTCCTGCTCCTTGACGGCCGCGGCCTGTTCCGCCGAGAGCCCCATCATTCCCGTCAACGCGCCGGATTCGGTCGGCCCCGCCGCGACGGCGTTGACGCGCACGCCATGGGAGGCAAGTTCTAGCGCCCAGCAGCGGGTCAGATGCTCCAGCGCAGCCTTGCTGGCGGCGTAATGGGAGAGCCCGGCAGCGGGCTTGTGACCGAACGTGCTCGATACATTGATGATTGTTCCCCTCGTCGCCATCAGATGTGGAAGCGCCGCCGTGGCGAGCAGACTTGGGCCGAGCACGTTCACGGCGAAGATGTCCGTGATCCGCCCGGCCGTGGCGTCGGCCAGCGGGAGGATGGCGCCCGCGCCGGCATTGTTGACCAGAACATCCAGGCGGCCCCATGTGTCGATCGCCTTGGCGATCGTGCGTCCGGCATCGTCCGGCGCGGCTGCGTTCGCAACCATGCCGGCGATATTGGGGTGGCCGGAGGCCGCCTCGTCGACGAGCGCCGCGCGGCGGCCGGTGATAAGCACCTTTGCACCTTCGGTGGCAAAGCCCAGCGCCGTGGCGCGGCCAATGCCGGAGCTTCCGCCGGTAACGATGACGACCTTACCATTCAACGTGCTCATGATATTTCCTATTCGCGATATTGGGGTGGCCCGTTTCGGACTCAGGCGGATGCCGCCCCGTCGGCGCCTGACTGACGGATGGCCCAGAGGGTAAGCGCGATGCCGATGATCGCCGGCAGTGTGACGGCCGGGAAATCGCGCGGAATGACTGATGGGGAGCAGATGCCGACGGCAACTTCCCATAGGTGGAAAACGGCATGCGCGCTGAGCCACAGCGTCGCGACGGCCCACAGGCCGATGCGGCGTTCCGGCCGGATCATCCCAATACCGAAAGCGACGCCGAGGAAGAGCTGAATGATCCCGATATCGCGGATGAAGTGCTGATTGAAGAAGCCGGTATCGCTTACGCCTGGCACGGAACCGTACCAAGTGGCTGGCGCGACAAGCATGAACAGCCCGTTCACGGACAGAAATATCCCGTTGAAGGCCACCATCACGGACACGGCGATCAACATTGTTCGATCACTCCAGGCCGCCGTTTTCATGCTCGGCTGCCTTGTCCTTGAGGGAAGGAGCGATTGAGCCAATCGGCGAAACATACCGGGGCGATGCGCGGATCGTCGCCCGGGGTCAGCGATTGGTCGTTCAACACCGTGCCGAAGTATTGGGCGTTGGCGTCGGTCACCACCTGGCGCGGGTCCTTGTTTGCATGCAGGAACTGGCGAACCAGTTCGTCGAGACGGATTTGTTCGGGGGCAGCCAGTTCCAAAGTCTCATTCGTCGGCGCCCCGAGTGCGACCTCAGCCAGCGCGTCGGCAACGTCGTCCGACACGACCGGCTGCATAAGGGCGGGAGACAAGCGGATCGTATGGCCGTCGGTGGCCGATTGCGCGATAGCGCCCGTGAATTCGAAGAACTGTGTCGACCGGAGGATCGTGTAGGGGATCTTGGCGGCCTTGATCAGATTCTCCTGCGCCAACTTCGCGCGGAAATAGCCGCTCTCCGGAAGGCGATCGGTACCGACGACGGACAACGCAACGTGATGTCCAACGCCGGCGGCCATCTCGGCTGCAAGAAGGTTGCGGCCTGACGTTTCAAAGAATTCCAGGACGGCGCGGTCCTCGAACGACGGCGAGTTCGCCACGTCGACGACGACCTGGGCGCCTGCAAGCGCCTCGGCCAACCCTTCGCCCGTGATGGTGTTGACGCCCAAATTTGGCGACGCTGCCACGACCTCATGGCCATTCCGGCGAAGCCTGCTTACGAGCTTCGCCCCGATGAGGCCGCTGCCTCCGATAACGACGATCTTCATGTTGCACCTCCGATTGCAGATGGGGCACCGCCGCTGCGCGGGCCGGGAACGGAGCTTTTGCCGCAGGGGCCAGCCGGCCGCGATGGGCCGTCTCAACCCTTGATGAAGGCCAGAAGGTCGGGGTTGATCACGTCGGCGTGTGTCGTGCACATGCCGTGGGGGAGCTTCTCGTAGATTTTCAGAGCGCCGTTCTTGAGCAGCTTCGCCGACAGCGGCGCTGAATCGGCGATCGGCACGATCTGGTCATCGTCGCCATGCATGACGAGCGTTGGGACGTCGATGACCTTCAGGTCCTCGGTGAAGTCGGTTTCCGAGAAGGCCTTGATGCCGTCGTAATGGGCCTTGGCTCCGCCAGTCATTCCCTGTCGCCACCAGTTTTGGATCGCGGCCTGCGATACCCGCGCTCCCGGCCGATTGAAGCCGTAGAAGGGACCGCTCGCGACATCGAGATAGAATTGCGGGCGGTTGGCGGCGAGCTGCTGGCGGAAGCCGTCGAACACCTCGATCGGCAGTCCGCCCGGATTGGCAGGCGTCTTCACCATGATCGGCGGCACGGCGCCGATAAGCACAAGCTTGGCGACACGGCCTCTGCCGTGGCGGGCAACGTAACGGGTCGCCTCGCCGCCGCCGGTCGAATGTCCGATATGGACGGCGTTTCGCAGGTCGAGATGTTCGACCACGGCGGCGACGTCGGCGGCGTAGTGATCCATGTCGTGACCGTCGCCGACCTGGCTCGACCGGCCATGTCCGCGCCGGTCATGCGCGATGACGCGATAGCCCTGCCCGACGAAATAGAGCATCTGCGCGTCCCAATCGTCGGCGCTCAACGGCCAGCCATGGTGGAAGACGATGGGCTGGGCGTTCCTGGACCCCCAGTCCTTGTAGAAAATCTTGACGCCGTCTTCGGTGGTGATCGTGCTCATCGTCTGACTCCTATGTCTGGGTGGGGAATGGGAAGGACACGCTTTGGGGTTTTCCGGGTGAAGATCGAGGTGGGCAGGCCAGCCGCGCCGTTTCGAAAATCGCTTGAACGCTTGCGCATCTAGCCTTTCCTTCAAGTGACCCACCTGGATGGGATGGAGATTGCGCGTTCCGACACGCAGCCGGCATCGTGCCGCCGGATAGGTTGAGGTCGCCAATTGTTAGGTGAACCTGGCGGTCGGCACGACCGGCTCAATTCGAGGTGACATGCAGACCCGGTCATGCGGACAGCAATGTTGGCGTAATTCACAGGAAATCGGATTGTCTGCGCCGTTGCATTTAATTCGCCATACCTCCACGCAATGCATGGATATCCATAGGGTGCGGCTGGGGGTATGGCGGGATTAGGCTGAAGCGTGAGTCTTCCGACAGGTCCAGGTATTGAAAACAATTGCTATACCAAGCGCTGACAATCCCCAGGCTGTCCTTGTCCGGCGGGAGAAGCCAATGACGATGGCGTCCAACTCACTTGGCGAAATCGGCTCCGAAGCAACGCGCGCGCTGCAAATTATTGAGAGTATGCCAGGGCACGCATGGTCGGCCGACGCCGCGGGAAGATTTACTTATGTCAGTCCAAACACCCTGGCCTTCCTCGGCAACGCCCGCGAAGACCTCAATAAATCCGAGGGCGAGGATGAGTTCGGCTGGCGTCGGGTTGTCCATCCTGACGATTATGATCGTGTCGCCGCAAGATGGCGCCATTGTCTCGAAACCGGCGATCACTATGACACCGAGCATCGTCTGCGGTGCTCCGACGGCGTCTATCGTTGGTTTCGAAATTCAGGATGGCCCTCACGCGATAGTCAGGGGCGCATCACCCAATGGTACGGCACGACGATAGACGTTGAGGACCAGAAGCGGGCCGAGGCGGCGTTGCGCGATCGCGAGCGGGAGCTCTCGCAACTCGTGGACATGGTTCCGAGCCACCTCTGGCGGCTGACTCCGGACGGCGAGCCGATTTTCTTCAACAAGCGCATGGTCGATTTCCTTGGCATCGACGTAGCGGATACGGACAGACCGGGCGTGAGCCGACTGGAGGCGGTCATAGAGACCGTCCATCCGGACGACGCAACGAAATTCAGGAACGCCCTCAGCCACTGCCTCGTCACCGGCGAGCGCTTCTCCATGAGATATCGCCTTCGGCGCACCGATGGCGTCTATCGCTGGATGTCCAGTCGCGCCGAACCCATGCGTGATCAGCACGGGCGCATCGTCCAGTGGTATGGCCTCTGTCACGACATAGACGATCAGATGCATGCCGGAGAGGCGCTGCGAGAGAGCGAACGCTCGCTCCGCCAGCTTGTTGAAACGCTGCCCGCACTGATCTACTGCGCCACACCCGAGGGCAAGCCGATATATCGCAGCCAAAAGCTATGCGAATTCCTTGGATTCAACCTTGAAGATAAGGATGAAGAGGGAAAATCTCGGCTAGCCGGCACGCTCGACGCAATTATTCACCAGGACGATCTGGTGGCCGTCAAGGAAAGCTATGGCCATTCATTGTCTACTGGCGAGCCCTATGCGCTGAAGCACCGCCTGCGACGCTTCGACGGTGAGTACCGCTGGGTTGAGACGCGCGCGGCGGCAATGCGCAACGCCGAAGGCGCTATCGAGCAGTGGAACGGCGTCTGCCTGGACATCGAAGATCAGGTCCGTATCCAGGAAGATCTGCGTCTGGCGCAAGAGAGTCTTGCGCGTGCGAGCCAAGCGGCGAGCCTTGCGGAACTCTCGGCATCGATCGCCCATGAGGTCAATCAGCCGCTCGCCGCGGTCGTTGCAAATTCGCACGCCTGCCATCGCTGGCTCACGGCGGAACCGCCCAATATCGAGCGGGCACGGAAAACGGTCGAGCGCATCACTCGCGACGCAAACGCCGCCGCCGACGTCGTGAGCCGTATCCGGGCCTTGTTCAAGCAATCGGCGGGCCCGAGGAGCCGCACGGCTGTCGGCGGCATCATCGCCGAGGCGCGCGACCTCATGGCTGAGGAGGCGGCGCGGCTTTACATCCGTATGGATGTTGAGGTCGAGCGCGATCTTCCGCTTGTCGCGCTCGATCGCGTTCAGATTCAGCAGGTTCTGATCAATCTTCTTCGCAACGGCATGGAGGCGATGGACTCCGTTGCGAGGGACCGAATTCTTCGGATGCATGTATGCCGAATGGGGAACGCGGTTCAGTTCGAGATCAGTGATCGCGGCCGCGGCGTCGAATTTCCCGACAAGGTTTTCCAGCCGTTCTTCACAACCAAGGAGAACGGGATGGGCATGGGATTGGCGATCTGCCGTTCGATTGTCGAGTCCCACGGCGGACGGCTGTGGACAGAGAAGAACGAACCTTACGGAACGACATTCATCTTCACGTTGCCAATCGAGGCGAAAGCAGCGCCATGACGGCGGATGATCATATTGTCTTCATCGTGGATGACGATGCGAGCCTCCGAGAGGCGCTCAGTGAATTACTGGCCTCGCATGGTATGCGCGCCCTCGCGTTCGGATCGGCCGGCGACTATATCAGCGCCGACAAGCCGGACATCCCTGCCTGTCTCATCCTCGATGTCGAGTTGCCGGATATCAACGGGCTCGATCTGCAGAGGCAGATCGCGGAGGGCGATCATCCGCCGATCATTTTCATAACAGGGCATGGCGACATCCCGTCATCCGTCCGGGCAATCAAGCATGGCGCTTTGGACTTCCTGACCAAGCCGTTCAGTGATGCGGATCTCATGACCGCAATTGACGCAGCGGTCACCCAGGATCGGGAAAAGCGATCAGAGCGCGCCGAACTTGGCGTGCTGAAGCAACGCTATCTAGATCTGACGCCACGCGAACGCGACGTGCTGCCCCTCGTGGTGAGCGGTCTCCTTAATAAGCAGGCCGCCGCTGAACTGGGGATCAGCGAGGTCACGCTGCAAATCCATAGAAGGAACGTCATGCAGAAAATGGCGGCGGCGTCGCTCGCCGATCTCGTGCGCATCGCGGAGCGATTGGCAATTCCGATCACCCACTCGCGTCGAACGGGAGGGGCTTGAGCGTGAGCAAGTCAGGACCTGTTGTAGCGATTGTTGATGACGATCCAAGAGTGCTGGAGTCGCTGGAGGACCTTCTGGAGTCGGCGGGCTATGTGCCCCGCAGCTTCTCGTCGGCGGGATCGTTGCTCATCAGCGGACTCTCGGGCGTGGACGTGCTCATCACCGACATTGGCCTGCCCGGCACGGACGGCTTCGAACTTCGGGGCCTGGTGAAGACGGTGCGGCCGGATTTGCCCGTGTTCCTGATCACCGGCCGCCACGAAACCGCCGATCAGGGCCGCGCCCAGGGCATTAGCGGTTTCTTCCGCAAGCCCTTCGACGCCCAGGCCCTTCTAGCGGCCGTCAACGACGCCTTGTTCGATTGAGAAATGGAGGGTGAGCATGAGAGTTGACCAGCCGTTGCCGCAGAGATCGGCGTCCTTGTCATTGCAGCGGAGGAGTGAAGGGGAACACCCGCTTGTCATTATTGTCGATGACGATGCATCTATTAGGGAGGCGCTGTCGGAGTTGATCCTATCGGCGGGCTTCCAGCCGGTCTGCTTTGCCTCGACCCGTGAATTGCTGGACGCCGACGTGCTGGACAGCCCCGGCTGCGTGATCCTCGATGTGCGCATGCCAGGAGCAAGCGGTCTAGACCTGCAGCATCATCTGGCGCGAAACGGCAACCCCAAGCCGATCATCTTCCTGACCGGGCATGGCGACATTCCGATGACTGTTCAGGCGATGAAGGCCGGCGCTGTGGACTTTCTCACCAAGCCGGTGCGGGATCAAACGCTGCTTGACGCTGTTAATGCGGGTCTTGCGATGGATGCGGCATGGCGGGCGGAAGCCGTGATCGTCAGGCGCAATACCGAACGTCTTGAGACGCTGACGCCTCGCGAGCGCGAGGTTCTGCGTGAAGTGGCCCGTGGTCGCGTCAACAAGCAGATCGCCTTCGACCTCGGCATTAGTGAGGTGACGGTCAAGCTGCATCGCGGCAATGTCATGCGCAAGATGGGGGCTGCTTCCATCGGCGAGCTGATCCGAGCGTGGGAAACACTGCCCGCGTCGACGCGCGAGGTCGGCGCGACCTTGACCCCCAGAGAGTCCGCCGCTTCGGAGACAGTGCTGAAGATCGGGGAGTTCAGGAGGATGACTGAGTTTCAGCGCTGACCCCATTGGGCCTGTGGAACTTTATCTTGAACCAGTTGGAGAAGGCCTCCCTTTCCTCCGACGTAAGGTGCAAGCCCTGTTTTGTGCGGCGCCAGAGAACGTCTTCCGGCCTCAGCGCCCACTCCTGCGCGACCAGATAGTCAACCTCCCTCTCATAAAGGTCGGCGCCGAAATGTCGGCCAAGATCCTCAACGCTCGCCGCGCCGTCGACAATCATACGCAGCCGCGTACCGTAAAGCCGTGCATAGTGGCGCAGTAGGCGTTTCGGCAACCAGGGGTGGGTTGAGCGGGTGTCTTCCAGAAACTGCACGAAGTCGGCCCCCGGAAAATCGCCGCCCGGTAATGTCGCGCGAGCCGTCCATGCGCCGCCCATATGCGGAAAGATCTTCGCCAGCCGCGCGGACGCATGCTCTGCGAGTTCACGGAAAGTGGTGATCTTGCCGCCATAGACGTTGAGAATGGGCGCGCCGCCTGCCTCATCGAGATCGAAGCTGTAATCACGGGTGACGGCCGACGGATTTCCCCTGCCATCATCGAAAAGCGGGCGGACGCCGGAGAAGCTTTCCAGCACGTCGCTGCGGTGCAGCTTCTCCTTGAAATAACGGTTCACGGCCGCGAGAAGATATTCGATCTCCGTCTCGTCGACCTTCACGTCGCCCGGCTCGCCTTCATAGGGGATGTCGGTTGTCCCGATCAGCGCCTTGTCGCCTTCATAGGGGTTGATGAAGATGACGCGCCTGTCGTGGTTCTGGACGAGATAGGCGTGCGTGCCGTCCCAGAATTTCGGCACGATGATGTGGCTGCCCTTGACCAGGCGTACATTGCGCCGGCTGTTGACGCCTGCGACACGCCCAACGAAGTTGTTGACCCAGGGGCCCGCGGCATTGACGATGCAACGTGCGCGAAGCGTTCTCGTCTCCCCGGAAACCTGGTTTGCAAGCTCGATGCGCCAATGGCCGTTCTCGCGCCGGGCGCCGACGCAGGCGGTCCGACTGAGAATCTCCGCGCCTTTCTCGGCGGCGTCCACGGCGTTCAGCACCACCAGGCGGGCATCGTCCACCCAGCAGTCGGAATACTCGAACCCCTTGGTGTAGATGTCGAGAAGGGGCGCACCTTCGGGATCGCACCTCAGGTCGAGCGTACGCGTGCCCGGCAGCTTCCTGCGTCCGCCCAGATGGTCGTAAAGGAAGAGGCCGAGACGCACGAGCCAGGCGGGTCGATCCTCCGGGCTGTGCGGTAGCACGAAGCGCATCGGCCAGATGATGTGGCTTGCCGCGTTGAGCAGCACCTCGCGCTCGATCAGCGCCTCGCGCACCAGTCGGAACTCGTAATATTCGAGATAGCGCAGGCCGCCATGGACGAGTTTTCCCGAGCGCGATGAGGTTCCTTCAGCCAGATCGTCCTTCTCGCAAAGAACGACGGACAGGCCGCGGCCGGCCAGGTCGCGGGCGATGCCGACGCCGTTGATGCCGCCGCCCACGACGAGCACGTCGGTAATGCCGGCCCCGCTCACTACCCGTTACCCCGCGAAACCATTCCAATAGCGCCGACGGCCGCGCCAGTCTGGCGCATCCTTCGATTTTCGGCCAAGCGCGCCCATACCGGCGGCAAGGCTTGACGGGCGTCCAAGTAAGCGGCGTAGAGCCGGTCATAGGGTTCGATCAGGGTCGGGTCGGGATCTTCCCGAGCGCCGAGGAGCGGCTTGACCCATGCCGCGATGGATTCGTCCATCGTGGCATAAACGCCGGTCGCCACGGCCGCCATCATCGCTGCTCCCGCCGCCCCCGTCTCTTCGCGTCGGCAAATGCGCACAGGAACTCCGAGCGCAGCGGCGAAAATGCTACGCAGCACTTCGGAACGGGCGGCTCCGCCGGTCAGGCGCACTTCTTCCGGCATGTCGCCCATGGCGCGGTAGCAGTCGCGCGCAGCCAGGGCGAGACCTTCGACAACGGCTCGCAGAAGGTCGGGGAAGCGATGCGCGCTCGACAGCCCGATGAAGCCGGCTCGTGCGTCGGGATCGACGAACGGTCCTCTCTCTCCCGCTGAGATATAGGGATGGTAAAGCACCGCCCCGGGCTCAGTCCCGACCAGCCAATCTTCCATCCGGGCAACCAGTTCGCCGCGGGAGACGGTGTTGCCGAGAGCGCTCGCCACATCATCGACGACGTTCAGAAGCCAGTCGACGTTGAGCGATGCCGCCATGTTCGTCTGCACTTGCGTGACCAGACCCGGCACCGGAAGCGCGATGACGTAGCCTGTCCCTTCGTCGTTGAGAAACACTTGTTCCGGCCGAACCGCCCGCATATGGACGCCGGTCGAGCCGATCGTCGAGGCGGCGACGGAGAGTTCACCGGTGTGGACGCCGGACCCCAACCCCGTCAGCGCCATGTCCACATAGCCGAGGCTGACCGGCGTTCCCGGAATGAGACCGGTCTGCCGGGCGGCCTGCGGCGACAGCTTGTGCGTGGTCGAGGAGCCGTCGAGGATCGGGGGCAGAAGGTATCGGCGCGAGCGAAGGCCGAGGCCTTCTATAACGGAGTCGTCATACTGGCGCGTGCGGAAATTTCCGAAGGTGAAGCTCGCCTCCGAGGGGTCGGTCGCGCGTTCCCCCGTCAGTTTGAGATAGATCCAGTCCTTGCAATGAAGCGCAACGCTGGCGCGATCCAGAAGCTCAGGCTGGTTCTCCTCGATATGGGCTAGTTGGACGCCTTGCTGGCAGGCATTGAGCCCGGTGCCCGTGGCTTCGAAACGCGAGCGCTCGCCCGGCGACCGCGCAAGCCGCCGAACCGTCGGCGCGGCGCGCGCGTCCAGCCATATCCAGGCGTCCGCCACCGGCTGGTTGTCCTCGTCGACGAGCCACGTCCCGTCGCCCTGTCCCGTCACGGCCAGCGCGATCGTGCGGCCGGCGAGCCCGTCAATCTTGTCGCCGAGCCGGCGAAGCGCCGTAGCGCAGTCTTCCCAGGTGCGCGCCATCGGCTGCACCGCGGACCCGTCATGGCCTTCCTGGTAACGGTTGGGCATCGAACTCATTGCGAGTTGTCGGCCGGCGGTGTCGAAGGCGACCGCCTTGATGACGGAGGTGCCCGCATCGACCCCGATCAGAATGTTTCGGTCTTCAGCCATGGAGATGCGCCGCCCGACCGACCGTTCGGTAAAAGCGTGCGAGGGCAGGCGGCCGGCTCATCCTCTGCTTGATGTCGCGCATCGTTCTCTCCTCCGATCACCCTTGCGTCCCTTCCCCCTCCAGAAGCGCACCTGCGGTGCGTTCGTCGACGATCAGTGACGTCACATAGCCGCTCATCAGCACGGAGCGGATGGCGTCGACCTTCTCGCGCCCGCCCGCCAGCGCCACGACGCGACGCCCTTTCAGGTGCGCCAGATCGGGCGAGATGGTGCGGCCGCTCAAGGAGGTGGCCACGGCCCCGCCGGACGCGTCGAAGAAATGTCCCAGCAGTTCGCCGACGCCGCCGGCCCGACGAACCTCGGCTATCTCCTCGGCCTCGATCATCTGGGAGGCCACGAGTTGGGCATCGGGCTGCGCGGTGCCGATGCCGACCACCATAAGTTCCGCGCTGAGGGCGAGGTCGTAAACGTCGCGCACACCGCGTTGGGAGAGAAGGACCGTGCGATCCTGCTCGGTATTGGCGAAGAACGGCACCGGAAGAATGTAGCTCGCCGCGCTGGTCTTGCGCGCGAGGCGGAACATCACATCATGCGGGTTTGCCGCAAAGTTCCTAGTCACCCCGCCAAGCAGCGACACGAAGCGCATTGAGCCGGCGTCGACCGCCGGCATTGCGTCGATTGCGGCGGCAAGCGTGCGCCCATGGCCCAGCCCCATGAGAGTGGCGTCGCCCTCGGCGATCGTCTTCTGAAGAAAGCGCGATCCGGCCTCTCCCAAGGCGCGCAGCGGCAGCTTCTCCTGGTCGAGATCCGGCACGACCTCGCAGCCATCGAGGCCAAAGCGTTTCATGACCCGGGCTTCCAAGGCGATGCATTCGGCAACGCCGCCGATGATGGAGACCTTGACTGCGCCGCTCTCGTGGGCGCTCGCGATCAACCGGCTGGCCGTGGCGCTCGAGATCCCGAGCCGGCGGGCCACCTCCACCTGCGTGATGCCGCCAGCGTAATGAAGCCATGCGGCGCGAACCGAAAGACTGGCATCCTCGACACGCTTCGCTGAAGCCCTGCTCATCGGGCATATCCCTTCCCAAGCTGCGTAGTGTAAGAAATTTCACAATAAGAAATATATTGCAATTCCTATTTAAGTGTCTCTACGATGCGGCCGCGTTGGAAGGACATTGCGCAGGTCGCGCATGTCTCGACGAGAAGGTTCCGGAGGGACGCCGGTAAGGGAATGTTGGATAGGCTGACGTTGCGTCGGCTCCACCTCCCTAACCTCTGTTCGCGCTCCTCCGACCTTCCGGTGATTTCGGTGGCGGGAGGCGCGTAGGTGAACGCTCAAACTGCAACTCGATTGCCACTGCCGGCCGGTCTGCGGTCGGCGCGCGTCGTCGCGGGTGTCGCGGTCGTCGCTCTTCTTGCCGCGATGGCGCTCGACACCACTGTCGTTAAGATCGGCTCTGAAAACGATGTGCGCTCGGCCGGCTTCTCGCCCGAGCAGTTCGCGCGGCGCGAGTTTCCCAAAGTCAAGGAGAGTATAGAAAGCCGCGCGGTGCCGGCTACGACGCTTGCCGCTGCAATCGAAGCGGACAAGGCGGCGGCGGGCCAGGAATACGGCGTTCCCGCGAGTATCGGATCGATCTTTCCCGTGAGCTTTACCGGCGTCGCCGGAGAAGGAAGCTCGGGTATTCACACGGTGGCCGTCGAAGGATTGCCGAACGACCTGGTCATCCGCGTTCAGACCGGCCCGGCGATCAACGGCACCGCATTGCGCGATTCCACCGGCGCTTACAGCTTCGGGGACTTCACCAATCAGATTGAGTATCAGAACGCCGGCGCGGCTCTTAACGAAGAGATGAAGCGCGAGGTGCTCTCTCAGGTCGACATCTCGGATCTGGAGGGCGAAACGGTCAGCGTCACCGGCGTCTTTCAACTCATCAATCCGCAGAACTGGCTCGTCACGCCGGTCGGGCTGGAAGTGCAATGATTGCCGTGACTGAAGCGATCGGCGGCCGGGACTCTGTGGTTCTGTCCGCCCGCAATGTCTCCAAATCCTTTGGCAAGATACAAGCGCTCAAGGATGTCGATTTCGATGTCTTCGGCGGCGAAGTCACGACCCTTTTCGGAGAGAACGGCGCCGGCAAGTCGACGCTGATGCGCATCCTGTCTGGCGTGATGCGTCCCAGCGACGGGAGCATCCTTCTCGATGGCGCGCCCGTGTCCTTTGGCTCCGCCTCTCAAGCGCGCGACCACGGCATCTCCATAATCCATCAGGAACTGAGTCTCGCCCCCAATCTCAGCGTCCGGGACAACATCTTCATGGGCCGCGAGATTCGCCGCCTGACCGGCGTCGACTATGCTGAAGAAGAGCGTCAGACCAGGCGGCTTATGGCCGGGCTGGGAGAGGACATCGATCCGCTCACCCGGGTCGCCGACCTGCGGCTCGGGCAGCAGCAGCTTGTGGAGATCGCGCGGGCGCTCTCGGTCGATGCGCGCATTCTCATCATGGACGAGCCGACCTCCGCGCTCAGCGCCTCGGAGGTCGACATTCTCTTTAAGGTGGTGCGCGACCTGAAAAGCCGGGGCGTCTCGATAGTCTACATTTCTCACCATCTCGAAGAAGCATTGCAGATCACCGACCATGCCGTCGTGTTGCGCGACGGTGTCATGACCGCCCGCGCACCGCGTTCGGAAATCGATCTGGAATGGATCGTGCGCAATATGGTTGGCGAAGATTTCGATCTCGGCTCTCCGCCCACCGGTTACGAAGCCGGCGACGTCGTGCTGTCGATCCAGGGCTTAAGCGTTCCTGACGCCGCTCGTCCGGGACGCTCCGTCGTCGACAGGCTTTCCCTCGACGTCCGAGCCGGCGAAATCGTGTGCATATACGGCCTCATGGGCGCCGGCCGCACGGAACTGTTGGAATGCGTGGCCGGCCGGCTGACTGCCAGCGCGGGCAGAGTCTTCTTTCACGGCGTCGACATCGCCGGCCTGTCGATCGCCGGCAGGATCGCACGGGGGCTGGTTCTCGTGCCCGAAGACCGGCAACGCGACGGGCTGGTCCGGACGATGTCGGTCGGAAGCAACCTGTCTCTTGCAAGCATCGGCGCTTTCACGCGCGGCTGGTTCACGTCCCGGCAGCGCGAAGGCGCGCTTATCGACGACGCAATCCGCGACGTGGGCATCAAGGCGGGTGGAAAGCAGGATGGAATTGAATCCCTGTCGGGCGGAAACCAGCAGAAGGTCGTCATCGGCAAGATGCTGGCGACGCGGCCGGAGGCGATGCTTCTCGACGAGCCGAGCCGCGGCATCGACATCGGCGCGAAGGCCGAGGTCTTCGGGCTTTTGGCCGACGGCGCCCGGCGCGGGCTCGCCGTCATCTACTCCACTTCGGAAGTCGGCGAGTGCCTCTCCATCGCCCATCGCATCGTCGTAATGCATCGCGGGCGAATTTCCGCGGAGTTCGACGCCAACGCCTCAAAGGAACAGATCATGGCCGCATCCGGCGAATCGAAGGCGGCCTGAGGTCCTCAATATGCGAGCGCTCGTGCCATGACAGATTTCAGCAAAGTCCAGAAGTCGGCTGGTTTTTTCGAGAAGGGTTTCGACCTCACCCGGATCCTCATCGAGGGGCGCGCGTTCTTCGCGCTGATCGCGATCGTCGCCGTTTTCTCGGTGCTGTCACCCTATTACTTCTCGATCGGCAACTTTCTGATCATGTCGTCCCATGTGGCCGTATTTGGCCTTCTGGCGATCGGCATGCTCCTCGTCATCCTGACCGGCGGTATCGATCTGTCCGTCGGCTCCACGCTTGGCCTGTGCGGCGTGGTGGCGGGCTTTCTCATGCAGGGCGTGACGCTTCCGGCCTTCGGAATCATCCTCTACCCGCCGGTCTGGGTCGTGGTCGTCCTGACCTGCCTGACGGGAGCGCTGGTCGGCGCGGTCAACGGCGTTCTGATCGCCTATTTCAAAGTGCCGGCCTTCGTCGCCACACTCGGTCTTCTTTATGTCGCGCGCGGCGTCGCCCTCCTTATGACGAATGGCCTGACCTACAACAATCTCGAGGGCCGCGCGGAACTCGGAAACACGGGCTTCGACTGGCTCGGCTTCGAAAGGCTTCTCGGCATTCCGATGGGCGTCCTGGTTCTTGCGGCCGTCGCGATTGTCTGCGGTCTTCTCCTGAACCGCTCCGCCTTCGGCCGCTGGGTCTACGCCACCGGCGGCAATGCGAGAGCGGCCGAACTCTCCGGTGTGCCCGTGCGCCGCGTGACCTTGTGCGTCTACGTACTGTCCGGCATCTGCGCGGCCATTGCGGGTCTCGTGCTTTCGTCGCAGCTGACCTCGGCGGGTCCGACCGCCGGCACGACATATGAACTCACCGCCATTGCCGCCGTGGTCATAGGAGGCGCGGCGCTCACCGGCGGTGTGGGGAATGTCCGCGGAACCCTGCTCGGCGCGTTCGTCATCGGGTTCCTGTCGGATGGTTTGGTCATTATCGGCGTGTCCGCCTACTGGCAGACCGTGTTCACCGGCGCCGTCATCGTGCTCGCCGTCCTTCTCAACTCGATCGACTACCCCGTGCGCGTCCGCAAGACTCCCGCGCGCGGCGCCCGGTCGACCGGGTCGCCGCAAACCGGAGCCTGACAGTCGCCGCGCTTCGGAACCGCCGGCCGGAGCTTTCCGGCCAGATCGATCCAGCAATTTAAAGGGAGGAAAAAGACAATGATCAAAATTACACGCCGCCTTCTCATCGCCACGGCGGCCGCCGCCCCGCTTCTGGCGGGCACGGCCTTCGCACAGGACGGGGGACTCATGACCATCATCGTGAACGATCCCTCGAATCCCTATTGGTACACCGAGGGCGAAGTGGCGCGAGAAACCGCTGAGGAGCTTGGCTATGAGGCCAATGTCAGTGCGCACAACGGCGATACCAACGCCGAAAGCCGCCTGATCGACACGGCGATCACCAACCAGGCGAAGGCGATCATTCTCGATCCCGCCAATGCGGATGGCTCGATCGGCGCCGTGCGCAAAGCGGTGGACGCCGGCATCCCGGTCTTCCTCATCAATGCCGAGATCAATCAGGACGGGTTGGCCGAAGCGCAACTCGTCTCCAACAATGCGCAGGGCGCGGCGCTGGGCGCCCAGCAATTCGTCCAGGAACTCGGCCAGTCCGGAACCTATGTCGAGCTTTTCGGCGCCCCGTCGGACAATAACGCCCAAACTCGTTCGAATGGGTTCGAGACGGTGTTGAGCCAGTATCCCGAACTCACGGAGGTTGGCCAGGAGGTCGCCAACTGGGATCGCACTGAAGGCTATAACAAGATGCAGTCACTGCTGCAGGCCAATCCCGAGATCAACGGGGTCATCAGCGGCAACGACGAGATGGCCCTCGGAGCGATCGCCGCGCTGCAGGAAGCGGGCATTTCAGACGAGGTGGTTGTCGGCGGATTCGACGGTTCGCCGGATGCAGTCCAGGCGATCAAGGACGGGGAACTCGCCTATTCGGTGCTCCAGCCCGTTGCGATCTTTACCGCGGAGGCCGTTCGTCAAGCGCATAACTTCATCGAAACCGGCAGCACAGGCGTCGACCAGGAAAAGCAGCTCTTCGACTGCATCCTGATTACTCCCGACAACGTCGACAGAATGGTCGAACCCTTCGTCATGGAAGGCATGGGCGGCTGATTTCACGGGCGCCCTTCACGGGGCGCCCGCCCCATTACGACCGCTCAAATGAATCTGGCGGACCCCGAAAACGGATTGGAGAGTCCAAATGGCAATAACGGAAGATGAGTTGCGTCAGGCGCTCGTCGAAAAGGCGCGCTGGATGAACGCGTCCGGCCTTAATCAAGGCACGTCCGGCAATATATCGGCCCGTTTCCAGGACAGGATGCTGATCACGCCCTCGGCCACTCCCTACGACTTGATGAAGCCGGAAATGATCGCGTCCATGCCGATAGACGGCGAGTACGGGACGTGGCAGGGCCCGCTGAAGCCGTCGACGGAATGGCGCTTCCACCTCGACATCATGAAGAGCCGCCCAGATGTCGGCGGCATCGTCCATACACACTCGACCTTCGCCACGGTCCTCGCCATTGCGGGCAAACCCATTCCCGCCTGCCATTACATGATGGCGGCTTTCGGCGGCATGGATGTCCGGGTTGCGGAATATGCAACTTTTGGAACGAAGGCCCTGTCGGAGTCTGCCCTCCGCGGGCTTGAAGGGCGGACCGCCTGCCTCCTCGCCAACCACGGAATGATCGCGACCGGCGCCAACCTTGACAAGGCCATGTGGCTTGCCGTGGAGTTGGAGACGATCGCCAAGCAGTATTATCACACGCTTCTGATCGGTGGCCCTAACCTGCTTTCTGAAGCAGATATCACCGATACCGTGAAATCCTTTGGAAACTATGGCCTTCAGGACGACTTAAGCTAACGCAACCGGCAGTGGTCTTTCAATCGTGACGGATTCCTTAGGGCTTCAATGTAACCTCGGCGGCTTACTTTCAAAACGAGTTGAGCCAGGCCGCCCATCAAGGGCGCGCGTCGACTGATTTCCTCACTTCATTTGGCAACCACAGCAACATGCTGACCTTCGGAATGGGCGGTTTCGGTTCTATCTATGCTGGGTCAGAAATGAGTGGCTAACAATAATATATAGATAAAACGTGCAAATAATTCGCGGTTCAATTCCCGCTGAGCGCGGAAAATTCGCATTTTACAAGCTATTAACTCAGTCCCCCTAAACTCTTCCGGCTATTCAGGGGGACAGGATGTCGCTTTTTGAATCCATCGTGGAGACCTCGCACCACGAGCAGGTTTCCAGCAGTGACGTTATACAGGACGCGCTCGTTGCGATCCGTCAGCATTTGGGCATGGAGATCGCCTATTTCTCGGAGTTCGTTGACGGCCGGACAATCTTCCGTCGGGTCGATGCGCCGGGGCGGGAGCATCTGATCAAGGTCGGCGACAGCCATTCCCTTGACGACGTCTATTGCAACCACATCCTGGAAGGCCGGCTTCCGGAACTGATCCCGGACACGTCCCTGGAACCGCTGGCCCGATCGCTGCCGATAACGAGCGCCGCGCCGATCGGCTCGCATGCGAGCATTCCGATCAGGCTGCCCGACGGCAGGCCGTTCGGGATGTTCTGCTGTCTCAGCCCGAAGGCCAACCTGACCCTGAACGATCGCGACCTTGGCACGATGAGGGTCTTTGCCGGGCTCGCCGCCAGACAGCTTCATCTGGAGATCGGAAAGTCACAGGCGGATCGCGAAAAGCGCGCCGCCGTGGAGGCGATCATCGATCAGGGCGGGTTCGATATCGCGTTCCAGCCGATCGTCACCCTCGCTTCCATGGAGGTCGTGTCGGTCGAGGCCCTGAGCCGCTTCCGGCCGCAGCCCTACCGCTCGCCCGACAAATGGTTCGGGGACGCGGCGGATGTCGGCCTGGGCGTGGACCTCGAACTAAGTGCGATCAGGGCGGCGATCGCCTCCTTCCCGGAGCTTCCAAGTCCCATCGGGATGTCGATCAACGCATCGCCGGAAACGATCGTCAGCGGCCGGCTTGGAGAGATTCTGGACGGGGAATATCTCGGCCGCACCATCCTCGAGATCACCGAACACGCTCAGGTTGGCGACTATTCACTGCTTCATCGTGAACTCGGTCCGCTGCGGGATCGTGGAATGAAAGTCGCGATCGACGATGCGGGCGCGGGCTATTCAGGACTTCAGCATATCGTGCAGATGGTCCCCGACATCATAAAGATGGACATGAGCCTGACGCGGGGGATCGACCGGGATCGTGCACGCCGCGCTCTCGCCAGCGCCATGATCTTCTATGCGCGGGAAACCGGCTCGGCCATCGTCGCAGAGGGCATCGAAACCAGCCAGGAACTCCTCACGCTCAAAAGCCTGGGCGTCTCGAGAGGGCAGGGATACCTTCTCGGCAAGCCCGCCAGGCTGAACGAGATCGATCTGCCGGCGATGCCGAGAAGCAAGATGATCGCTTAGCCTTCGCCGGGCTTACTGAAAGAAACCGTCGATCATCGGGGCCAGCATCCCGAAGCGCCTGCCGATAGCCCGCCGGTCCACATTCTCCGGATCCAGCAGAACCTCGCCCAGCGGCCGTTCGTCCAGGCGCACGTCGGCCAGCAGCCCGGCCCGGCTGATCAGCCCGTCGCCGTCCGTGTCCATGCCGGCGATCAGATTGTTCAACCCGGCCGTCTCGATCATCGACAGGCCCAGCATGATCATTCCGCGTTCCTGCTGGCTGGCGGGATTGCCCGCCCAGGCAGCCCAGTCCTGGACCGCGGACTTCACGGCGAACTAAATCCGCTCCAGCAAATGCCGGGACTGAACATTTAGCGACTGACACCCGTAGCGGAGGACCTTGCCAATACATAGAACCCGACATCGATGGTTCCTGTTCTGAAGCCGGCTTCGCAATAGCAGAGATAGTATTCCCAAAGCCTGCGAAACTTGTCCGGAAAGCCCATCTTCTCGATCTTGGGCCAAGACGCCGCGAAACGTTTGCGCCACTCGGCCAGTGTCGTCGCGTAACTGTCGCCGAAGCTTTGTGTCGAAACTAATTTGAGGCCGGCGGCTTCGGCCTGGTCAACGATGATCCGCCTTGTGGGGAGCATGCCTCCCGGGAAAATATGGCGCTGAATAAAATCGGGTGATCGGCGATAGGCGTCGAAACGCGCCTCATCGATGGTGATCACCTGAAGGACAGCGATACCTCCCGCGTTCAGTCGCTCATGCAGGATTTTGAAGTAAGTCGGCCAGTAAGCCTCGCCAACGGCCTCGAGCATCTCGATTGAGACAATCCTGTCATAAGTTCCTTCGACATCACGATAATCCTGCAGTTCCAGAGAAACCGTGTCGGCGAGGTTATCTGCATCCCTCCGTTCCCTGGCGAACGTCAACTGTTCGGAGGACAGAGTGACGCCGCTTACGTGAGCGCCGGAGAGACCCAATCTGATGGCCAACGCCCCCCAACCGCAGCCAATCTCGAGAATATGCTCGCCGCCATGCAGTTCCAGAAGGTCGACAATCCGCGCCAGTTTGACGTCTTGGGCATCTTCAAGCGTCTGGTCCGGCCGCTCGTAAAGTGCTGACGAATAGGTCAAGCTCGGATCGAGCCAGCACCGATAGAAGGCGTTGCCGAGATCGTAGTGGAAGGCGATGTTCTTGCGGCTTCCCGTCTTGCTGTTGGCCTGCAACAGATGCCGCAGCCGATTGAGCATCCGAACGGGCAAAAATCCGGAAAGCCTCCGATCGAGCAGGGCGATGTTGCGCGCCGCCAGTTCCAGGAGCGCCGCAAGATCCGGGCTCGACCAATCGCCGTCGATATAGGCTTCGGCAAAGCCAAGGTCGCCCTGGCTGATAAGCCGCCTTATCCCGCGCCAGCGATGAAGAACAATCGTCGCAGAAGGCCCGTTTCGGGTCCCGCGATGTTCGATCCGTTCGGACGATGGCAGCAAGATCGTTATGTGGCCGAACTCCATCCTGGAGATGATATGGCGCAGAAAACGCGATGCCACGCCCTCGCGGCGCTGGCTCAGATCCCCTGCGCCTCGAATTTCGTTACCGGAGGACATTTGTAGTGTCCCTCGCGGAACCTGCGTCGGCGGGATTTACGAAGCGACCGGTCGTGACCGGCTGGTCGGGCGGCGGCGGTCGATGCTTCAGACCAATGCCCTTGAGCCAGATCATAAGCCCTTCCCAATAGATGCCCGCGATCACCTTCAAGGTCAGCAACGGGTAAGCGCAGAAGACGCGAGCCAGCGATGCATCGGTCAAATTCCGGCGGATCGCCGCAAGCTTGGCGATGATCAGGGGTCCGGCCGTATCACGACCGATTATTGAAACCGCCAAAGTCTCTCCAGGAGGAACGACGGAGAAGGAATAGACCATGTCAGTGGTCATGAACGGCGAGACGTAGAATGATTTCCGACTTTCCTGGCGAATGGGTGCTTTCATGTCGGGCGACACGGGAATGAGATAGTTGTGCCGTTGACCGAACGTGTTGTTCACCTCGTAGAAGATCGCGGAGAGCGAGTTATCACGCCTGTAGCAGAAATAGATGCTGAGCGGATTGAAGGCGTATCCCAAGACACGTGGCATGGTGAGAAGCCGGATCGGGCCGCCAGATTCAATCCTGGCCTCGCGCAAATGCCGCTCGATCCGGTACCGCGGCGATGTGGTCGTTCCCTCGCCGTGATCACGATCGTGGAAGCTGAATAGGTTGAAACGATTGTGCGAAAAGAAGCGGAGCGTGCCTGCCAGGGCGTCGATCTCGTCGAGATCAAGCAGCATGTAGAAGATGCCGTAGCGCAACCGATGCTGCCTTGGCCGCAATCTGTGGTGCATCACCGAGCCGACATAGAGGGCCGAATGGGCACTCGACATCAGGCAGCCTCCGTCTCGGTGGCCGGCGCGGTTTCATACGTGTGGATGCGGCCTGATTCTTTCGCCACTGTCCAAGGCCTCCGCACGCCGCCGGCGGCTTCGGCGACAGCGAGGCCGGCCTGCAGGCCATCCTCGTGGAAGCCCGCGCCAAAATAGGCGCCGCAGAACCAGGTGTTGCGCTTGCCCTGCAACGACCAAAGCCTTTTCTGCGCTTCCATCGCGCGGGCGTCGAAACGCGGATGGCTGTAGTTCACCCGCCTGAGGATCGCGCCGGGGACGATCTCCCGGTGAGGATTGAGCGTCAGGAACAAGGGCCGCTCGCTTTCGACGTCCTGAAGACGGTTCATCCAGTAGGTTACGGCCAGTTCGCGGCCGCAATCATCCTCTCTCGTCATGTAGTTCCAACTCGACCAGACCCGGCGCCGGCTCGGCATCAGGCGAGGGTCCGAATGAAGGACCGCATCATTGTCAATATAATCGAACGAGCCGAGTAGTTGCCGTTCCGCGCTGGTAGGGTCGGCAAGCATATTCAGCGCCTGGTCGGCGTGGGTGGCGATCACCACGTGATCGAAATGGCGGCGATGACCGTCAGGTCCGACAATTTCAATACCGTTTGCGATCCGCGCGACTTTGCTGATCGGATAGTTTGACATTACTTCGGGAACGGCATCGGCGAGAACACGCACATATGAACGGCTGCCGCCGGCCACGGAGCGCCAGCCGGGGCGGCCAGCCAGTTTCAAAAGGCCGTGGTTTTCACAGAATCTGATAAACGACGCCGCCGGGTAGGCCCCGATCTCCGCAACCGGCGTGGACCAGATGGCCGCCGCCATCGGGTAGAGATGATCATTGCGAAATCCTTCACCGTAGCCGGCGGCGTCGAGGTATTCATCCAGGGTCATCATGCCCAGCGCCGCCACATTGCGCGGGGCCTCGCGATAGAAGCGAACGAGATCGCGCAGCATCAGCCAGAATCGCGGGCTGATCGCGTTTCGCCCCTGCGCGAACAGGCCCAACAGCCCGGTTCCGGAATATTCAAGCCTGCCATCGTTGAGCGAGACGGCAAATGACATGTCCGATCGCTTCGTCGCGACGCCGATATGATCGAAAAGTGCTGTCAGATTTGGGTAAGTGGGTTTGTTGAAGACGATGAAACCAGTATCAACCGCAACGTCTGCGGCATCGACAGTGTGGCTGTGTCCTCCCAATCGCTTATCGGCTTCGAACAGGACAACGCGATGTCGTTGTGACAGCAACCAGGCGGCGGACAGACCGGAGATGCCGCTGCCGACAACAGCGATGTCGAGACTACGGTCGGATGTTTCCACGCGGTTCAGCCCGTTCCCACAATCGTCGGTTCTAAACTCTCCAGCCAAAGGATTTTCCTCCGCGCGTCGACCTGTCAGTATTTACGGAGTTCATGACGCGACGGATCACCCCCGGGGCGTGATCCGATCTCAAGTTCCCCTCGTATGAAGGGCAAATGGATGCCGCAGGGTTACAACTCGACTTTAGATGCTCGTGGCAGGCCCGCCCGGCAGCGAGGCGCATTGTCTTGAACGAAGCCAGGCTAGAGGGGGCTTCCCACTCTCCGGAAGCGCTCATCCAACTGATTGAAGCCGTCGCGCGAAACCAGGATCAGGATGCTTTCGCACAGCTATTCGCCTATTTCGCGCCGCGCGTGAAAAGCTTCCTCATGCGTTCCGGGATGGCCGATACTGTTGCCGAGGAGGTGACGCAGGAAGCTATGATCGCGCTGTGGCGTAAGGCGTCCTATTTCGACCCAAGCCGCGCGGGAGCGTCGACTTGGGTTTTCACCATCGCCCGCAACCTGCGGATCGACCGATTACGCCGCACATATGCTGGATCAACGGAACGCCTGTTCAATCCTTTTGACGAACCGGCTACGCCCCTGTCGGCTGAAGACGTCGCGATCACGGCAGAGCGTGAGAAAGAGATAAGGAATGCGCTTGGAACTTTGTCGAGCGAGCAAGCAACCATCGTGCGGCTCTCCTACTTCGCCGAGAAGCCACATACCGAGATTTCACGTGAACTGGGCATTCCACTCGGCACCGTGAAATCCCGGATCCGGCTCGCGTTGAACCGGTTGCGGGCCATATTGGACAGCGACCTATGACGATCCATCACCACCCCAGCGACGTAACGCTCCTGCGTCTTGCGACAGGAATGTTGGGCGCCGGACCGACGCTGGTCGTATCCGTCCATCTCGAAGGCTGCGGGCTCTGCCGCGAGCGCCTGGCTCGGTTTGAGGCCTTGGGCGGCGCGATCCTCGAGGAGCAACCGCCAGCACCGCTTGTCGCGGATTTCTTCGGGCGCACTTTGGCGCGGCTTGAGGTTCCCTATCCGACGCCGGTCGCAAAACCCATGACATGGAAACAGCCTGCGCTGAGCATAGAACTTCCTCACGCAATGCGCCACTGCGATGTCGGCCCGTGGCGATGGCTCGGTCCCGGCTTCAAGTGGAGCAAGGTCAAGATCGCCGGGAGTCCGGACGCCAAGGTCATGCTGCTTAAAGGCAGGGCGGGACTTCACCTGCCCGGCCATGGGCATACCGGCATGGAATTCATGCAGATCCTGTCGGGTTCGCTGTCGGACGCGCGCGGTCAATACTTTCCGGGCGATCTCGACGAAGCGGATGATGAGGTCGATCACAGTCCCTTGGTGGGTCAGGAATCTGACTGCATTTGCCTCGCAGCTCTGGAAGGCGACACGCGTCTTCATGGGGTCCTGGGGCGACTTTTACGGCCGATCGTGGGATTTTGAGCCGTGGTCTTGGCGCCACTGGTTAGGTTCGTACTATCAGTGAAGATTGGCGCATGAACGCGTCTTCGTCATCGGCCGACCTTCTTAATGCGGTCGCCCGGATTGGCGCACCGAAGCCGTGTCGGGGCATACGCTATGGGCGCCATCGCCGGCAGGTCCTCGACATCTATCAGCCATCCGCGCCACGCCCTTCCCCCACGATCGTCTTCTTTTACGGCGGTGGCTGGGAGGAGGGCGAGCGCGGCGATTACTTCTTCGTGGGGTCGGCCTTAGCGACGCGCGGATTTACAACCGTCATTCCCGACTATCGGGTTTTTCCGGAAGTTCGCTTTCCAGCATTTATCGAGGACGCGGCAGAAGCCATGCGCTGGACTGCCGATCACATCACGGAGTTTGGGGGCGATCATGGCCGACTTATCGTCATGGGCCACTCCGCCGGTGCTCACATTGCGGCGATGCTGGCGTTCGACCGGAAAAGGCTTGCCAAGGTCGGGCTCGATGCGAGCCACGATCTCTCCGTCATGGTCGGCCTTGCCGGTCCCTACGACTTCCTGCCGCTTCACAGCAACACGCTGAAGGCGATTTTCGGCCCGGAACCAGCTTTGGCCGCCACGCAGCCGATCAACTTCATCGAAGCCGATGCGCCACCGGTGTTCCTGGCGACAGGCCGGCGTGACAGGAGCGTCGATCCCGGCAACACAATTCGGCTTGCCGAACGCATAAGGTCTGTCGGGGGCGAAGCCGAGGTCAAATTGTATGACCGGGTCAATCACCGCACGTTGATCGGCGCCTTCGCCCGCCCGTTGCGGTTCCTGGCGCCGGTTCTAGAAGATGTCGCCGGCTTCGCTCTGAAACAGAACCAGCGTGAACCGCTTCCGAGCTGGACGGTGGCGCGGGGCAGGATGATCTCATGACGCTCACCGTCGCGATTGTTGCTCTCGCGGTTTGCCTTTCGGCAACGATGGCCGGCGCGTGGCTGGTCGCGCTTCGGACCGGCCGGTCGGGCTGGATCGACGCGATCTGGTCGCTTGCGACCGGATTGTTCGGCGCCGCGGCGGCTTTCCTTCCCTTCGCTGGTGACGAAATCACAACACGTCAGGTACTGGTGGCGATGTTGGCGCTCGTCTGGTCCCTGCGTCTTGGCATGCACATCGCGGTGCGCACTGCCCGTGGCGGCGATGATCCGCGTTACCGGCAGTTGCGCGAAGAGTGGGGAAGCGCCTTCAGGCCCCGCCTGTTCTTTTTCCTACAGATCCAGGCGCTGGTTGCGTTGGCTCTGGCGTTGTCAATCATGACCGCGGCCCACAATCCGGCCCCTGACCTCAGGTTCTTCGACTGGCTTGGCGTCCTTGTCCTGATCCTGGCAGTTGTCGGGGAAGCGATCGCCGACCGCCAGCTTTCCGCATTTCGTGCCGATCCCGAAAACAAGGGCAAGGTTTGCGACACGGGGCTTTGGGGCATGTCGCGCCACCCGAACTATTTCTTCGAATGGCTCGGCTGGCTCGCCTACGCCGTCATCGCCATAGACGCGGACGGCGGTTATTGGTGGGGGTGGCTGGCGCTTGCCGGTCCCTTGCTGATGTACTGGCTGCTGGTGCACGTTTCGGGCATTCCCCCTCTCGAGGCGCACATGCTGCGCTCGCGCGGCGCGGCTTTTCGAGATTACCAACACCGCGTCAATGCCTTCTGGCCCGGTCCGCCGAGCAGCGCGGTCATTGCCGGCAAGAACGGAGCTTCCCGATGAGCCTGGTTGCCTCGGCAATCCGCGCCGTCGAGCGCAGCGAACTTCCCGACCCCATGACGCGGTTGGGCATCAGGTTGTTGGTCGGACGCACAAGCCGGAAGCTCGCTGCCTTTTCGGATCATGAAGAAGGCGATTTCGCGCGCGCCATGGCAGCCCATCCGATCGCCGAGCATGCCGACACCGCCAACGCGCAGCACTATGAGTTGCCCCCAGAATTCTTCGCCCTCACGCTTGGGCCGCGGCGCAAATATTCCTGCTGTCTTTATCCGACGGGACGGGAAACACTGGCTGAAGCCGAGCGTTCGGCGCTCGAAGAGACGGTTGCGCATGCCGGGCTCGCCGACGGCCAGTCGATCCTGGAACTCGGCTGCGGTTGGGGCTCGCTGACGCTGTTCATGGCTGAGCGCTTTCCTCGCGCCAACATCACGGCGGTCTCGAATTCGGCGTCGCAGCGGCTTCATATCGAGGCGGCGGCGGCCGCTCGCGGCCTCGGCAATCTTCGCGTCATCACTGCCGACATGAACACGTTCGCCCCTGGCGGCGGATATGACCGGATCGTGTCGGTTGAAATGTTCGAGCATATGTCGAACTGGCGGCACTTGTTTTCACGGATCAGGACATGGCTGACCCCGGAGGGGCGGCTGTTCATCCACGCCTTCAGCCACAAAAGCAGTCCCTATCGGTTCGACCATCGAAACGAAGCGGATTGGATCGCGCAGTATTTCTTCACGGGCGGCATCATGCCGAGCCACGGCTTGGTCCGGCGTTTCCCAGATTATTTCACGGTTGAAAAGGACTGGCGCTGGAGTGGCCTACACTATGAGCGCACGGCACAAGATTGGCTTGCGCGCTTCGATGCAAACCGTACGCCGATCGACCGCATTCTGCACGACGTCTATGGTTCCGACGCCACCCTTTGGCATCGGCGCTGGCGACTTTTCTATCTGGCGACCGCCGGGCTGTTCGGACATGCGGGCGGACAAGAGTGGGGTGTGAGCCACTATTTGTTGCGCCCGTCATGAAATGGCGATGACCGACTCACTCGTTCGGACCGCCGGGACCCGAATTGTCGCTTACGCTGCCCATGACGATCCTAATGTCGCGGCCTGCAATCTGATTGCTCTGGTCGTTGCCTTTAACCAGCCGCTTTATCCGCTCTATGTCTACTGGGCCGTAAGCGAACATATTTCGCCGACCTTCTTCACATTTCTGCCGACGCCGTTTTTCCTGGCTGTGCCGGCCGTTGCACGCCGGTCGCCAACGACAGGTTGCGCTCTCCTGCCGCTCACCGGCATGGCGAACACGGTGTTGAGCGCAAGCATCATGGGCCAGGCATCGGGCGTCGAGATGTTTCTTATTCCCTGCGCGCTGATCGCGGCGATCTTTTTCCGCCCTTCGCAAAGGGTCGTCGCGCTGGCGCTGGTCCTGTTGGCAGCACTTATTTACCTCGGGCTTGATGGCGCATATGGCGCTCCGATCCACATCTACTCCGCTGACGAATACAACGCATTCTTCAGATTGAACGCGATGAGCGCCGGAATGCTTACGGTGTTTGTCGGGCTTGTCGCCTCGGGGATGCTGAGCCGCCAAGCCTAGGGTTCAGGCTCGTTTACAGCCAGAAGGCCATTCGGCGAGCTCAGTTTGCGCGCCGATTGACAGCTTGCGTCGAGCAAGGCCCTTGCCGCCGGAAGTTGCGGTGAAATTTTCTAAACGGAGGCATCGGAGAACACAGAGATGATCGACAGTGGCCGCAGCTAAGTATTACAACGCCGTCGTGATCGGCGCCTCCGGTGGCATCGGAAAGGCGCTTATAGACTCCCTTGCGGATCGCGGCATTGCTCACATTCACGCGCTGTCACGATCCGCAGCATTGAATCTCCCGGAAGGAGTTCAATCTGGACATATCGACATAGGTGATGAACACAGCATCGCCGCGGCAGCCGACAGCGTTGCAGAGCATGGGCCTGTCGATCTTGTAATCGTCGCAAGCGGACTGCTCCACAACAAGAATTTGCAACCGGAAAAGAGCTACCGGGCGCTCTCAGGAGAGGTTTTGGCTGAGTATTTCGCGGTCAACGCGACTGGGCCGGCCCTCGTCGCCAAGCATTTCCTGCCGCTGCTGTCACGGGAACGGCGAGCCGTCTTTGCGTGCCTGTCTGCGCGCGTCGGCTCGATCGCCGACAACAGGCTTGGCGGCTGGTATGGCTATCGCGCTTCCAAAGCAGCGCTCAACATGCTGATCAGGACGCTGGCTGTCGAGCTTGTCCGCACGAGGCCGCAGGGCATCTGCGCTGGGCTTCACCCCGGGACCGTTGACAGTACTCTCAGCAAGCCGTTTCAGCGCAGTGCGCCTTCGCTCGTTTCGCCGGCGACGGCCGCCGGGAATCTGCTTCACGTTATCGATGGGCTTTCGGTTGATGACAGTGGAGGGGTCTATGCGTGGGACGGGAAGCCGATACCGTTCTAGGTCTGCGCACCGATGACAAAATCCTTTTCATATCCAGCGCTTTGACGACGACGATCCGACTGGAAGCTTCCCTGTGCCAAGGCGGCACTGTCGAAAGAGCGTGGTCTTATGTCGGCGTCTGACCCCGGCTAAACTCAATCCCCATGATCCATGAACCCCGCGCCAAGCGTGTGGCGCGGGGCTTTCTCTCTTCCCGGGTTCGCTATCCGCCGTGTGTCAGCGGAAGGTTTACATAGCTTCCGGCATCAGCACGGCATCGATGACGTGGACGACGCCGTTAGATGCCTCGATATCGGCCTGCGTCACGGTCGCGGTGTTCCCGGCAGCATCGGTGATGACGACGGTTTCGCCATCCATCGATAGCGTCAGCTCGGCCCCGTTTACGGTGGTGACCGGGTGTTCACCGCCATCGTCTTCGATCATCTGGACCACCGCGTCGGATGTCGCTTCGGTTTCAACGACGTGATAGGTCAGGATACCTTGGAGCTGTGCCTGGTTTTCTTCCTCAAGAAGTGTGTCGAGCGTGCCATCGGGCAGTGCTTCAAACGCCTCGTTGGTCGGCGCAAACACTGTGTAGGGTCCTTCGCCGCCGAGCGTTTCGGCCAAACCGGCAGCCTCTACAGCCGAGGCGAGCGTCGACAGGCTCTCGGTAGCGCCGGCAAGTTCGGCGATGGTCTGACCTTCGTCCTGGGCGAAGGCGAGACCAGCAGACGCAGATACGATCAGCGTGGCGGCGGCCGTGCTGCGAAGAAGGGACTTCAACATTGTTGATCTCCTGTTTGCTTGATCCATGCCCTCCTAACGGGCACCCATGCCTACGCAGACGAAGCCCGAGCGGTTCACAAGCAGGCGTTCACGGTTACGTCAGTTGTCGTGATGAAGCCGTCATCGCCCGTTTTGCGGAGACAACGTATTCGAGACAGATTTTCGTCAGAACACGATTGCGGTGACGTGCCGAGCGAAGCTGTCGAGAACCCGTTGCCACTCCCGTCGTTGCTCGTTCACGGAAGGCGTAGGGTCGGCATCGAACGTCTGATTGACGACGACGCCCGCGTCGCCTTCCTTGAATTCAACTCGTACGACACGATCGCCTTCCCGCCATTCGATCACTCGCATCGGCTCGATGGCTGTGTAGGTCGCGACGAAGTCAAAGCCCGAGCCGTTGTGTTTGGATGCGATGCGGAGCTTGAGCAGACCGCCAATTCTGAGATCGTTCGACGCCCACGTGGTCTGCCAATCTTCGGATATGTCCCACTTGAGGATGTCGGCAGGGGCGTTGAACGCTCGCCAGACGATGTCGATTGGCGCGTCGATGAGCGCCTGCGTGGTGATCTTCACCTTCGATCCTGTTCAACCAGAAGGCGATAGCGGGGCGAGCGCCACACCTGACAGGGCGTTTGCGGCGAGTTGGTCGTAGCGGAAAGGGCGCTTGCGATTGCTCCGACCGGGAAAGCCGGAGCGGTTCACACTGCCGTCAGGTAGAGGACGTGAGCGCGCGCGTGATCAGGAAGCCGGCGGTCGCCGAAAATGCTGTCACGAACGTCCCCCAGCAAAGGTCGGCGATGGTCACCACCACCGGCCAATCCCGCAAGGTCGCCTGATTGGTCAGATCGTAGGTGGCGTACGCAAGCAGCCCCAGGAATGCACCGTAGGACAGGGCCGTGGTCCAACGGTCGCTGGCCATGGCGGGCGCGATGGCGAACACCAGGATGCCGGCGATGTAAATCAGGTAGAACAGGACCGCTGGTATGATCTTGAAGTTTTCAAGCAACAAGCCTCCCATCTGAGGGCGATAAAGCCATTTCGCCGCCATCGTCAGCCAGATCGCGTCGATTGCGAGAAATACCAACCCGGTCGCGACATAGGCGATGCCGTAGGTTCTCAAGAGATGTTCCTTTCCGATCCGGGACTGGACGTCCTACGCGCCCAGTAGACGGTTGGATCATCCTGACATCCTCGAGACGGTCGTCTCGGCGCCTCGAAACAACCTCTTCCGCACTTGTGATCCGGACGGGCGAAACCTCCGTAGCAAGAACAGGTAAGCGAATAATGCTGGTCGGGAGATCGACACATGCTTATGCGCGCTGTTGCAATCAGTGCACTTTCGATCGTGGGCTCCGGCGCCGTAGCCGCGCAGGAACTTAGCCCGTACGGCGTATGGCTTCGTGGTGACGGCAATGCGCGCGTGCGAATCGCCCCGTGTGGATCACAGGTTTGCGCGACCAATCTCTGGATCAAGGACACGAGCGAAGGAGAGGAAGTCGGCGACCAGCTCATCATGTCCCTTGAGCGCAAGTCCGACACCGAACTTGTCGGCTCAGCCTACGATCCGAAACGCGATATCACCTATGCGATAACCGTGACTGTAGGAGCCAACTCCCTAACCACGCGAGGCTGCGTTCTGGGCGGTTTGCTTTGCAAGGATGTAAACTGGACACCAGCGAACGAAGGCTGACAGGACTTTTAATAGAGGTTGACCGATCCTGGGAGAAACTGGCAATGGCGAAGAAACTGGAGAAAGGCGACGAAGTCAACTGGGCCACCAGCCAGGGTGTGACGCATGGCAAAGTAGTCAAGAAGCAGATCTCGCAAACCCATATTAAAGGTCACAAGGTTGCCGCTTCCAAGGACAATCCCCAGTACATCGTCCGAAGCGACAAGTCCGGTAGGAAGGCGGCGCACAAGCCGGGCGGGTTGAAGAAAAGGTGAAGCTGCGCCGTCTCGTCATCGTCCTGGGTGATCAACTCGACGGCCGGTCCACCGCCTTCGACGGCTTCGACCCGGAACAGGATGCGATCCTGCAGATGGAGGTCCGCGAGGAAGCCGCTTACATTCCTCAGCACAAGCGCCGCCTCGTCTTCTTCTTTTCGGCTATGCGTCATTTCCGCGACGAGCAGCGCTCGGCGGGGCGGCGGGTCTACTACAGCGAACTTGACGACCCGGCCAATCGCGGCTCGTTCGCCGACGAAATTTCGCGCTGGACGACCGCTTTGCAGCCGAAAGCCATTGTCGTTCTCCAGCCCGGCGATTGGCGCGTCCGCGAACAGCTCGAGAAACTTCGGCCGCCGATCGAGTTTTGCGCCGACCGGCACTTTCTGTGTCCGGACGAGACTTTCGCCGCTTTCGCGGAAGAGCATCCGCGGCTCGTGCTTGAGCAGTTCTACCGGTTCATGCGCCTGCGGCTGGATGTCCTGATCAAGCCGGACGGGACGCCAACCGGTGGGGCCTGGAATTACGACGAGCAGAATCGCGCATCCTTCGGGCGCGAAGGACCGCCGCTGGCGCCCTTCAAGAAAAGCTTTCCTCCTGATGCGACCACCCGCGGTGTGCTGGAACTCGTGAACCGCGAGTTTCCCGACAGCCCGGGCCGGCTCGACGACTTCGATCTGCCGGTGACGCGCGATCAGGCGCTTGCCTCGCTTCAAGACTTCGTCGAGCACGGGCTCGGCCATTTCGGCCGCTTCCAGGATGCCATGCGCATCGGAGAGCCCTTCCTGTTCCATTCGCATCTGTCCGGACCGCTCAATCTCCATCTCCTGCGGCCGCGGGAAGTCGTCGACGCTGTCGTCGCCAACCCCGCCGGCGCGCCGCTCAATTCCGTTGAAGGCTTCGTGCGCCAGATGATCGGTTGGCGCGAATTCGTCCATGGCATCTACTGGCGCTTCATGCCGGGCTATGCCGACCAGAACGCGCTGGAGGCGGACCTGCCGATGCCGCGCTTCTACTGGACCGGCGAAACCGACATGCGCTGCCTCGCGGAAGCGATACGTCACACCATCGATCACGCCTATGCGCATCATATTGAGCGACTGATGGTGCTCGGGCTCTTCTGCCTGCTGCTCGGCGTTCGGCCCTATGACGTGCATCGCTGGCACACGTCGATGTTCTGGGACGCCATCGACTGGGTGTCGCTGCCGAACGCGCTCGGCATGAGCCAACATGGCGATGGCGGCCTGATCGGCACCAAGCCCTATGCGGCGGCCGGCAACTACATCAACAAGATGAGCGATTACTGTCGCCACTGCCGCTACGATCCGCGCAAGTCCGTCGGCGACGATGCCTGCCCGTTTTCCACGCTCTACTGGGATTTCCTGGCGCGGCACGAGCCGCGCTTCTCAAGGAATCCGCGCATGAAGTACCCCTATATGAATCTTGCCAGGAAAGATGCGGGAGATCTCGCGATGATCCGTAAGCGCGCTTCGGCTCTCAAGACGAAACTGACGGCGGAGACCTTCTTATGATCGAGAAGGAACGTCTCAAAGACCTGAACGACCAGCCGGAGCGCGAGGGCGAATACGTCCTCTACTGGGTGCAGCAGTCGCAGCGCGAGGCGTTCAACCCGGCGCTGGAGGCGGCGATAGCTCATGCGAACCGGCTCGAACTTCCGGTGCTCGTCGGCTTTGGGCTAACGGACGGGTACCCGGAAGCGAATGCGCGCCATTATGCCTTCATGCTGGAGGGCCTGCTCGACGTCGAGCAGGCGTTGTCGCGGCGCGGCATCGGTTTTGTCGTTCAACACGGTTCGCCGGATGAGGTCGCGATCAACCTGGCGCGCGACGCCGCGCTCGTCGTCTGCGATCGCGGCTATCTTCGTCATCAGAAAAAATGGTGCCAACACGTAGCCAGCGCTGCGGGCAGGCGCGTGGTGCAGGTCGAATGCGACGTCGTCGTTCCGGTCGAACTCGCCTCGGGCAAGATTGAAACTGCCGCACGGACGCTACGGCCAAAGATCCAGCGGCTACGCGACGACTTCCTGAAGCCGATGCGCCGCACACCGGTGAAGGTCAAAATTGGATCGCGTAAACCACCCCGGTCGATCGATCTTTCCGATGCCCCGGCTTTGCTGGGCAAGCTGAAGATCGATCACAACATCGGCCCGGTCCGCCGCTTCAAGGGCGGCGCCGGCGAGGCGCACCGCCGGCTCGACGCGTTCATCGAAGGTCCGCTTGAAAAGTACGCCGACGCGCGCGGCGAGCCGGCGCGTGAACAGGTGTCGTTCCTGTCAGCCTATCTGCATTTCGGGCAGATTTCGCCGGTCGAGATCGCGCTTTCCGTGTCCAAAGCTAGGGCCGGAAACGCCCACCGCGCCGCCTACCTTGAGGAACTGGTGGTGCGCCGGGAACTGGCGATGAACTTCGTCGAACATCAGCCGCGCTACGACGGCTATTCTTGTCTGCCGGATTGGGCGCGCAAAACGCTGGAAGCGCATCGCGGCGATCCACGCCCGCACACCTATAGCGAGCCGCAGCTCGCCGCAGGCAAGACGCACGATCGTTACTGGAACGCCGCGATGTGCGAGATGCGCGTCACGGGCTACATGCACAACCACATGCGTATGTATTGGGGCAAGAAGATCCTCGAGTGGTCGCCCAGTCCGGAGAAGGCGTTCAAGACGGCGCTCACGCTCAACAATCGCTATTTCCTTTGCGGCCGCGACTCGAACTCCTACGCCAATGTCGCCTGGTGCTTCGGCCTGCACGACCGCCCATGGCCGGAACGCGCCATCTTCGGGAAGGTGCGGTCGATGACCGCCGGCGGACTGGAGCGCAAGATCGACATCGATGCCTATGTGAAGCGCGTCGATGAACTCGCCGAAGCCGAAGCCGGCGAAGCGTGAACCGCGTCAGTTCATCACGGCGATCGAGCCGTTGAGAAGGGTGGCGAACGCCACCCAGAGGGCATAAGGCGCGAACAGCCACGCCGCGACCTTGTCAATCCGGCGCGCCAGCACGATGAACAGCGCGATCGCCCCGAGCAGCACGACGATGATGGCGAAGGCGAGCCATGGCATCTCTGCGCCGAAGAAGATCGGCGACCACAGCCAGTTGAGGGCCATCTGCAGCGCCCAGGCGCCCATTGCTCCACTCTTCGGTGCGATCATCCAGATGCGCCAGCCGGCGACGGCGATCAGGATATAGATGACGGTCCAGACCGGACCAAAAACCCACGGCGGAGGATTGAAAATCGGCTTCGCAAGTGTTTCGTACCACGCGCCAGGCGCGGTTGCGAAGCCGATCGCAATGCCGATGGCGACGACCAGAATGACGAATCCCAGCAGCCAGAATGCGGAGGAGCCGTTCAGAGCAGGAGATTTGGCGTTTGTCGTCGGTCGCATCTTGGAGAAAGTCCTTCAGTCTGCTGTGTGATCATCCTTTGGTGAACGGAGCCTGGTTGCCCTTGGACCTGTCGTCAGCCATACCGACGTGCTGTCCTCCCCTCCGGAATCGAGAAGATCAGACTCTGTAGCGCGGTCGAAAGACCGCCGGTTCTGCCGGAGGGCGCGGGAATCTGGATGGAGGGCAGGCGGCTGGAAGGCATCGGCGGCGATATCCGGATCATGGAGATGGACGTCGACGGACGGGGTGAAGCAAGGCTCTCGTGGCGGTGTTAGTCTCCTTTCAACGCAAGCGTCAGACAATGATGCCGTCGTTGCCAATGAGTTGCACCTGACATCAGCTTAGAAACGGGATTATCGGCAGGCTTTACTGCGGATCGCGGCGATCAGCATGTGCAAAAACTCCTTCATCTCGGAATTCAAATGCAGGACATCTTCCTCGACGGTTATGAGGTCGCGGTTCTCCAACTCGGCCACGCCATCGGGATCGGCGGTATGGCCGGCATGATCGCGGCGAACCACGCTTGAGACCGGCTGCCCGCTGATCAGTTCGTGATAGGCGGCGAAGGCAAAGATCGATAGCGCTTTGTCGGAAAGCTGATCCGTCGATCCCGTCATGGACCTCTCCTTTCAATCCTCACCGACCCAGTTGCGAGCGAGCACGGCGCCGCCGGCGAGGCCGAGAGCCAGAGCTCCGAAGGTTGCCACCATTGATCGTTTCGACACGACCAGTTCCCATCCCGGCGTGAACCGCTTGGGCGTCGCTCCGTAATCCACCATCGCGGCGATCGCGGACATGAGCATCGCATTGCGCAACAGCTCGCCGGACGAGCGCGGCGGCCGGGCGGCAAGCCAAACCTGGAAGGGCAGGGCCCAGAACACGGCCGAGGCCTTGTGCGTTCCATAGCCCAAAGCCGTGTGGGTGATGTCCGCCTTCTCCCGCCGGGCAGCTTCGTCGCCATGAAGCCAATGGCTCGTCGCGTTGGTGGGCTGGAGAGCGCCCTTGCCCTCTGCCCTCGCCAGCAGGGCCAGCGCGGCCGTCGAGGCAACACTCGCCACCGTGCCGGTGACAAGCGCCGAGACGCCGATACGCGTCCATCGGTTCATGGCGCTTGCCTACAAGTTGGTTTTGGCGTGATCGCCCATCGCCGGGCGGCTGTCCGACATGGCCGCGGCGATCATCTTCACATAGCTGACCGTCGTGCCGGGGCTGTCCCAGTATTGAGCGTCCTTCGGCGCGATCTTCAGCACCCGGATCGAGGGATCGTCCGGGCTGCCCCACCACGCCTTGGCGGGCGTCGACCAGAGATCCTTGATCTTCTGCCGGTCGTTGGAGACCTCGGCCCGGCCGGTGACGGAGACATACTTCTGATCGCCTGCATCGGCAAAGACGAGCCCGACATTGGGGTTGCGCTCGATCTCCTCGTCCTTGTGGCTTTCGGCATCGGTGAGGAAATAGATCATATGCTCGTCCCGTTCAACATGGGCGGCCATCGGCCGGGCGCGGATGTCCTCGCCGTCATGCGTGCTGAGCATGCAGAAGCCGATCTTCTTCATCAGCGCCCAGGCACGATCGATATCGTCGTTGCTCATCCTCGTCTCCGTTCGTTCTTGCAGTTTGTCAGAAAATGCGGTGCCTGGGCTGCATGTTCCGACTGCCATAAGGCGAAGCTGGTTTCAGGTTGAACCAACCGTGGCCGAAGAGGATCGTCAGCATAAGTAGGGTCGCCGATCAGCTTCGTTACGTTCTACCAACGGCATTGATTTGTGACTCTTGGGGGATTCCCAAAAGCCGCGGAGTCTGACTCACTGTCATCGACGACCGAAGGAGGTTTCGATGGCGGGAATAGCAGTCACCCGGAAAGATCTGTCGGTGGACCAATTGCGCGCCGCGGCGGCCCGGACGAGCGATGCGCGGGCGGCGCGGCGGATGCTGGCAATCGCACTTGTTGTGGAGGGTGTTGAGCGCAAGGCGGCGGCGGAGAGTTGCGGGATGGACCGGCAGACGCTGCGGGACTGGGTGCATCGCTACAATGCCGAAGGGCTGAGCGGCCTTTCCAACCGCAAGCCGCCCGGTCGCCGGCCCTGGCTGACGCCGGCGCAGAAGGCCGAGCTCGCGGCGCTGGTGGAACGAGGTCCCGATCCCGAGCGGGACGGCGTGGTGCGGTGGCGGCGCAAGGACCTGAAGCGACGGATCGAGGAGATGTTCGGGGTCGTCATGCAGGAGCGCACGGTGGGCGCGCAACTGGCCGAACTCGGCTTCGTGCGCCTGTCGGTGCGGCCGCGTCATCCGAAGGCCGACGAAGCCGCCCAGGAGGCTTTCAAAAAAACTTCGTCGATCGGGTAGCCGCGGCAATCCCGCCCGCGGCACGCGGCAAACCGATCGAAATCTGGTTCCAGGACGAAGCCCGCGTCGGCCAGCAGGGGACGCTGACGAAGGTCTGGGCCAAGCGCGGAAGCCGACCGCGCGGCCTCCGCGACCGGCGTTACAAATGGGCCTACATCTTTGGCGCCGTCTGCCCGGCGCGCGCCGCCATCGCCGCGCTCGTCCTGCCCAAGGCCAACGCCGAGGCGCTGTCCCTGCATCTGGCCGAAATCGGCAGCCAGGTCGAACCGGGAGCCCACGCCATCCTCGTCCTCGACGGCGCCGGCTGGCACATCGCCGATGACCTCCGCATACCCGACAACCTCACCCTGCTGCACCTGCCGCCCTATGCGCCCGAACTCAATCCGGTCGAGAACGTCTGGGAGTATCTGCGCAAGAACAAGCTCGCCATCACCGTCTTCGACGGCTACCCAGACATCCTCGACAAATGCTGTCAGGCCTGGAACTTCTTCGCAAACGACAAGACCGCCGTCGCTTCCATCACCGCCCGAAAATGGGCCGAGGTCAATCTATAATGCCGTTGGTATGAAACGAGATGGCAGGCCGTCATATAGTAGGCCCAGTGTTTCAACCCTGCACGGGTCGACTGCAAGCGAACAACGCGTATGGAATCGGTACCCCGTGACGGATCGATCAGGCTCGGGATGTCGCCGGACAAGGCGATCCTATCAGCGGAGCAACTCCATTCCCACTGCTCGTCCGTCAGATCAGGGGGTTGCGCTTGGCTTTCCTGGCGATCTTGGCCATTCGGCCACAAGCTCTGTTCCGTCCACATCCAGTGTTTGAATCACAGCCCGACCCCGCCCAAATCTCAATCTTCCGATTTTCCAAACAGACTCTTAGAAAATATCCGGCTCGCCGGCGGAAGGACCGTAGGCCGAGCCTAGAAAATCGAAATCACAACCCTTGTCGGCCTGCAAGACGTGACGGGCGAACATCCAGCCATAGCCGCGACCGATCCGATCCGGCGGCTTCTCCCAGGAGATCCGTCGCGCATCGAGTTCCTCCTGATCGACCAGCATATCCAGCGACCGGTTCTGCAGATCGAACCGAATGATATCGCCGGTTCTCAGGAGTCCCAGCGGCCCGCCCGCATACGATTCCGGTGCGACATGCAGGATGCACGCGCCATAGCTCGTTCCACTCATGCGCGCATCTGATATCCGCAACATATCGCGGTGACCCTGCCTGAGCAGAGCCTTCGGGATCGGCAGCATTCCCCATTCCGGCATGCCCGGGCCGCCGAGCGGTCCGACATTTCGAAGCACCAGAACATGATCCGGAGTAACGTCAAGCTTCTCGTCTTCTATCGCCGCCTTCATCTCCGGATAACTGTCGAAGACAAGCGCGGGACCTTCATGCACGTAGAAACGCGGATCGCAGGCTGCGGGCTTGATGACGGCGCCATCGGGCGCGAGGTTGCCTCGTACGACCGCCAGAGAACCCTCGCGATAGACCGGCCTGTCCACAGGCCTGATCACGTCGCTATTGAAGACTTCCGCCCCCTCGAGAGTTTCGCCGAGCGCCTGGCCGCTGACTGTCAGACAGTTTCCATTCAGACGATCGCCCAACTGGGCCATTAATGCCCGCAAACCGCCCGCATAATAGAAATCCTCCATCAGATAGGTCTTGCCCGACGGTCTGATGTTCGCGATCACCGGCGTCACGCGGCTCTTAGCATCAAAATCTTCGAGCGTCAGGTTCACCCCGGCCCGCCGCGCCATGGCGATGAGATGGATTATGGCGTTCGTGGAGCAGCCGGTCGCTGCTGCAACCGTCACCGCATTGTAGAAGGCGTCCCGTGTGAGAATCTTGTCAGGCGTCAGGCTCTCTTCCACCAGTTCAACGATTCGGCGTCCCACGGCAGCCGACATACGGATGTGGTTGGCGTCGGCCGCCGGAATGGAGCTTGCCCCCGGAAGGGTTAATCCGAGCGCCTCGGCAATCGCCGTCATGGTGCTGGCGGTGCCCATGGTCATGCAGTGCCCGTGAGAACGAGCGATTCCTCCTTCGATGCCTTCCCATTCCTTGTCGTCGATATTGCCGGCGCGCCGCTCATCCCAGTATTTCCAGGAATCCGAGCCGGAGCCCAGGGTTTGACCGCGATAATTGCCGCGCAGCATCGGTCCCGCAGGCAGATAGATCATCGGCAGCCCCGCACTCGTTGCGCCCATGATCAAGCCCGGTGTGGTCTTGTCACAGCCACCCATCAACACCACGCCGTCGATCGGGTGGCTGCGGATCTGCTCCTCTGTCTCGATCGCCAACAGATTGCGGTATAGCATCGTCGTCGGCTTCATGAAATTTTCCGAGAGCGCGATCACCGGCAACTCGACCGGAAAGCCGCCCGCCTGAAACACCCCGCGCTTCACGTCTTCGACGCGCTGCTTGAAATGCGCGTGACAGGGGCTGAGATCGGACCACGTGTTCAGGATGCCGATGACCGGCTTCCCCTTCCAATCATCCGGCGCATAGCCCATCTGCATGATGCGGGACCGGTGTCCGAAGCCGCGCAGATCATCTGGCGCGAACCAGCGCGCACTGCGCAAATCGCCCGATACCTTTTTCAGCTTGTCCTTCGCGCTCACGTAATTCTCCTGGCGATAGTGACACTATCGATTGGATCATTCGGATCCAGCGTGTCGTAAGGGTGCTGCTGCGGGAGCATTTCGATACCGCTTCGGCGCCATGGTGCCGGGCCACGTCTCATGACTTCCCGTGTTTCCAGAAGTCGGCAGGGTTCAACCTAAAAAACAAGCGCCGTCAGCATTCGGAAGGTTCGGCAGCCGCTGCGGTCGGGCGGACGGCTGCGGCCAGATCGGTTGTCATCCTGGACACCAACCAGGCATCACCGCCGGCGGCGACGAAGTCGAACCCGGCCGAGAAGTATCGCCGGGCCGTCTCCTCGCCGAAGCCGAGCACGCCACCAGCGAGCCCCGCGTCGTGAATCCTCCCCAGCGCATGGGCAATGGCTTCCTGAACGTCCCGGGCTAGGACATTCCCGACATGCCCCATCGCCGCAGCAAGGTCGCCGGGGCCGATGAAAATGGCATCTACACCGTCGACCGCAGCGATCTCGCCGATCCGCCCCACGGCTTCCGGCGTCTCCACCTGAACGACGATGCATAGATCGTCTATATAGCTATCGAGATAACTCGTCTCGCGCCCATAGCCATTGGCGCGGGTTGTGCCCGAGTGACCGCGAACGCCGTGAGGCGGGTAGCGGGTCCAGGATACGGCGAGTTCGGCCTCTGCGGCCGACTGCACCATCGGAAACATCAGATTACGCACGCCGATATCCATCAGCCGCTTGACCATGACCGGTTCGCTGAAGGGCGGTCTGACCAGGACCTCCGCAGTTCCGCCTTTAGCGGCGCGCAGGTGGTCGGAAATATTCGACAGATCGTTCGGCGCATGCTCCATATCCACCAGGATCCAATCGAACCCAGCATATGCCGCGATCTCCGTGACAGAGGACGATGATAGGCTGAGCCAGAAGCCGGACTGCGGGACTTTTTGTTGCAGGCGCCGCTTGAACTGGTTGTGCGTGGTCACTGCGCTTCCTCCTGGCGTTTCGGCTCTGTCTCCGAGCGCGACTGGATCAGGGTGTAGATCAAGAACACAGTCGCCATGAGTAGAAAGGCCAGGCTGATCGGATGCGTTACGAATTGCGTCCAATCACCATCGAACACGATCATTCCGCGTCGGAGGTTAGACTCGACGAGGTCTCCCAGGATCATTCCGAGAATGACCGGAGCCGTGCCGAACCCATACCTCGACAAGAAGAAGCCCAGCACACCGAAGATCAACATGACATAAAGATCAAACGTGTTTCCGCTGACGGCATAGACTCCTATGACGCAGAACACCAATATTATCGGCATGAGATAGGAATCCGGTATCTGAAGAATCTTCACGAATACTCGGATGCCGAACCATTGTATTAAGATCATGAATATATTTGCCAGGATGAAGGCAAAAAAGATGCCATAGACGATCACTGGTTGTTGGTCGAAGAGAGCGGGTCCTGGCCGCACACCATGAATGACGAGCCCGCCCATCAGGACAGCGGTTGCCGCCTCCCCTGGCACGCCGAGGGTAAGTGTCGGAATCAACGCGCCCCCGATGATCGAGTTGTTCGACGCCTCCGATGCGATCAACCCCTCGTGATGGCCCGTTCCGAACTTCTCCGGTGTTTTCGAAAGGCGTTTGGCCTGGTCGTACGACAGAAAGGAAGCGATACTACCACCCGCCCCGGGAATCGCGCCGATGATGGCCCCGATGAATGTACTCGACCAAAGAGCGCGCCACGAGCCGAACACCAGCCGCCAATGCGGTTGAGTGGAACTCACGTCCTGTTTTGCCTGCACCGGCTGCGAGTCGATTGTCTTTTCGGATATGTCTTGAAAGACCTGAGAAATTGCGAACAGACCGATCAATGCCGGCAGCAGACCGACACCCGACAGGAGCGAGGGCTGATCCATCGTGAAGCGAAGAATGCCCGTCATCGGGTCGGCACCGATCGTCGAGACGAAGAGCCCGATGATGCCGGCGACCAGTCCCTTCAGAAGCGAACGCGACGAAACCGACGCGATGATCACCAGTCCGAAAATACCAAGAGAAAAGAATTCGGCCGGACCGAACCGCAGCGCGAATGCGGCGATCGGTGGCGCCAGCAGAATGAGCAGGATCGCGCCTGCAATACCACCGATGAAGGAGGACGATATCGATATTCCCAGGGCCTTTCCGGCCTCGCCATTGCGGGCCATGGGAAACCCGTCCAACGTGGTGGCGACCGCCGATGGCGTGCCGGGAATGTTCAGGAGAATGGCCGACACGGCGCCACCGGACATCGCGCCGCATAATGCTCCTAGCATCATCCCGATCCCGGCGATCGAACCCATCCCAAAGCTCACAGGGATCAGAAGAGCAATCGCCATTGTGGCGGTCAGACCGGGGAGAGATCCCATTATCAGGCCGAAGAATGTCCCGGCCGCAATTGCAAGTATTACGTCAAAATGCAACAGCAAGCTTAATGCATCCGCATAAACAGACATGGCGTATCCTTTGAGACGACCTGAACCGAGAGGGGGCGATAATCAGGGGAGCGCCAGCCCGAAAAGCCGGGTGAAAAGGAAATAACAGACGATCGAGATGGATACCGCGACGATGACTGAGGTTCCTATCATCTTGCCGGTATGCGCCCGGCCTAGGCTTCCTCTGGAATTCAGCAGGATTCCACAGGTGAGATATCCGAAAATCAGAAAAAATATCGTTCCGACAAGAAAACCAATGGCCTCGAAGCTGACTATGTAGATCACAAGTTCCGCCGCCATCAACGCAAGGCAAATTGCCGTTCTCTTTCTGAAATCCTTTTTCGGCCCCGCCTTGTCTTCCGACACCTTTTTCCGCACATCCAGCACATCCCTGAACAGCACGATGACCATCAGCCCCATCCCCAGCCATAGGATGGCGGAGGGAAACGATCCCGACGACAGCATGCCGGTTCCGGCCGGCAATTGAAGGGCTGCATTTAGCGCAAGCGCCGCAAGGGCAAGAAGCACAAGATCGAAGAGGATCTTTCCAGGTACGAACGCCATGCAGAGCTCCATTTACTTCGGAATAGTTTTACTACGAAGCATAGTGCGCGAATCATATGCCCGGCCAATCCACCGGCTGAGCATATGATACGCAGCCATCAAGTCACCACACCGATAAATACAGAAACCACGCCCGTATCCGGCCTATTGCTTGACCTGTTCGGCAAGCGGGATCATCAGATCCGCCATCTCATCGACGAACGCTTTAAGTTCCTCGCCGTATAGCGGCGCAACCTCGGAGCCCAAATTCTGGATTGCAGCTTGGAAGCTTTCGTCCTCAACAGCTTCCTTGAGCGCCTCTACCCAGACTGCCTTGACGGACTCATCGAGGCCGGCAGGCGTTCCAATGCCGCGCCACTGATGCGCCGTCAGGTCGTATCCAGCACTGGCGAAGGTCGGAGTACCGGGGAGAAGAGAACTGTCTCCGGTGGTGGCCAAGGTATGAAGGGTGTCCCCCTCGACGGCCGAAACCACATCCGATGGAGACAAGACCACACCATCGATGTGTCCGCCCATCGCCGCCGCCACCGCAGTGGAACCTCCGTCGTAGGGTACGAAACTCGGCTCGATCCCGAGTGCGTCGGCAACCGCCATGGTCATGATGTGCGACGATGAGCCAACGCCGGCGAATCCGAGCTTCACTTGATTGGAACCCGTTGTTGCGGATTCCACGAAGCTTTCGAGATCTTCCCATCCTTCGATGTTGCGGACCACCAGGACGTACGGCTCGGTGGTGATCCGGGCAATGTAGTCGAAATCCTCATACTCGAAGTCGACATTGCCCAGGCCCTGGAGCGTGTACAAAGCATTGTTCGGAATCGTCACCGTGTAGCCGTCCGGTTCAGCCGCCAAGGCCTGCATCAGCCCTACGGCCCCACCGCCGCCAGTGACGTTCCTGACGATGATGTTGGTACCCAGGGCCTCTTCCAGGGATGGCTCAAGCGCGCGGACAAAATTGTCCGTCCCGCCGCCGGCCGAGTATGGGACTATCACCTCGATATCCTTGCTCGGAAAATCCTGAGCCTGGGCCGCTCCGATCCCCAGACCTGCGGCGGTTGCAACGACACCGGCGACGATTGAGCGAGACCTGTTCAGCAGTTTGATTTTCATCTTGTCCTCCCATCTGATGTTGTCCCTCGAACGGGATGTCTAACCTGAACTCAAGGCTAGTCGGCGCATCGCCCCGTGACCCTGCGCTGCAGGTCCCCGCGGGCGAGAACGTCCTCGTTCAAAGCCGCGCCGAGGCCCGGCTTCGTCGTAGGATGGATGTAGCCGTCTTCGACAATTGGCAGATCAGTCATGACCTCCCGATAGAAGCCGGCGATGTGTGAGCGCACGGTCTCGGTAATCAGGGAATTAGGCGCGCTCGCCAGCAGATGAACATTGGCCAGCAGCGTCACAGGCCCTGTGCAATCATGAGGCGCGATGGTCCGGTCGAAGGCATGCGCTAGGTTCGCTACCCGGACGCCTTCGGAGAGCCCGCCGACCCAGGCCATATCGAAATTCGCGACGTCGACAGCGCCGCGCCGGAAGGTCTCGCGATACCAAGGGACGGTGCCGAGGTTCTCGCTGGCCGCCACCCGGGCCGACACCCTGTCCTTGTAACGCGAGAGATCCTCGAAATTATCGAGGGCGATCGGATCTTCGTGCCAGTAGATCGAATGATCTTCCAGCGCCTTGGCGATAATGAGCGCCGCCGGCAGCCGCCACAGCCCATGATACTCGATCATGATCTCCATGGCGTCTCCGACCGCCGACCTGATCTGTTCGATCGGCCACAGCGCCTCCTTCAGTTCAGCGCTGCTGATAGTCTCGCCTCTATTTCGAAGAGCGTGAATGTCGAACGGCCAGATCTTCATGGCCGTGATCCCCTCATCGAGGAGTTCTTGAGCGAGGCGTGCCGGCTCGTGGACCTGCAGCAGGAGATCTTCGTGCCTGCCGATTTCTCCCGCAGGACGCTGTTCGCGTGTATAGATTTGCGAGTTGTAGTCTTGCCTGACCCTATTGTTGTAGGCGCTGTTGGCGCAGGTATTGTAAATGCGGATCCGGTCCCGCATCTTGCCGCCCAGCAACGCATGGATAGGTGCGTTCAGCGCCTGCCCCCAGAGATCCCACAGGGCAATATCCACCGCCGAGTTGCCTCGAACTTCCACACTGCGCGTAGGGAAACCGCTGAAATGGTTTCCGATATCCTGGGCGATGCTTTGGCTCAGCGCCCCTCGGCACATGGGGTCCTTGCCGAGTAGGAAAGGCGCGCAGGTTTCATGGACATATGTCGTAATCGCCTCGGGATTCCGGAAAGTTTCGCCAAGACCGATCAGCCCTTCGTCGGTGTGCAAGCGCACCCAGACGAGGTTGCTGAACTCCTCGAGCCGGATCGTTTCGATGCCGGTAATGACCATTCCCGCGCCCCTCACCATTCGACAAACAGCATTCACGTTTGAATTTATCGTGTCAATATATGTATTTCATGATTGAAACTATTATAATTTATCCAGATATTTCAATATTTTATTGCTTTGATCGACGCTTCGATATTACTAATATGGACAACTTCTAGAAATGATGACATGCTGCGTGACAATGGATGAGGGGCACCAATGACAACAGGAAGACACGCCGAGGCGGGCGAAATCAGGCTTGCCGATTACGCTTGCCGCAAGCTTCGTGCGCTGATCGACCGGCATCAGTGGGAAGATGGCGGCAAACTGCCGGGCGAGATTGAGCTCGCAAGAGACATCGGCGTCTCCCGCCCTGTACTGCGCCAAGCGTTGGCGATGCTAAGGGAAGATGGCCTGGTTGTTTCGCGGCGGGGATCGGGAAATTATGTCACGCTGGGCCAGATGGAGGAAAACTCCGCTTATGGGCCGCTACAAAGCCTGTCCGATATTGAGGATTGTTTTCGATTCCGGTGCGTTCTGGAATGCGAAGCGTCAATGCTGGCGGCCCGGGCCAAGGACGGCGTGCTGATCGCAAGAATAGAGGAGGCCGCAGCCAAGATCCTTAATGGAGGCAGGCATGGCGAAAACAGCTTCGATGCCGATTTCGCGTTCCATATGGCCGTCGCTGCGGCATCTAAAAACTGCTATTACGGCATGACCCTTAGAGCGCTACGCCGTCAGATCAAGTTCGGCCACGATCTCAGCAGGCAACTGCGCAATATACCCGGCCACCATTCGTCGAAGCGCGTCGCCAGGGAGCACGACAGAATTCTGCGGGCAATTCAATCAGGAGATCCCGAAGCGGCTCGTGAAGCCATGCGCGTACATATTGAGGCTGGGATCGACCGCCTCTTCGGCCGCTGACGGGAAGGTGCGGCGAACACTACTACAACGCTCTTGCGTAGGATGATCTATAGCCCGCGCCCGGGAGGCTAGCGAGTCGTCCGTGAAAAACAGCCAACCTCCTGATTGAGCGAGTATTTTGGTTCGGGGCAAGTATTCTCATTTGCCGGATTGGGCGTGTTTGACGTCGGTTTCCTTGCAAATTGATTTGCGCTGCTGGTCGTGATTTCATCGTCCTATCGGGACGGCGATGGGGGGCATTTCATGCGACCAAAGGAACGACGGGAGAGCGGGCAGAGCGACCTGTTCCGGGCACGGCTCGACCAGATCGTCGGCCTTGAGCACCCGCTGGCGAAGCTGGCGGAGGCGATCGACTGGCGCTTCCTGAAGGAGCGGTTTGGGGCAGTCCACACGGACGCGCCGGGACACCCGCCCCTGCCGACGCGCCAGCTGTTCTGCGGCGAGGAGTTCTTCCGGCACGAGCTTCCGTTCGACCGCTCATCGCTGACCCGCTGGCGCCAGCGCATGGGCCAAGAGCGGCTCGGAGCTGGCGACAGAGTGCAGCCTTCTATCGGATCTCTGCATCACCCTACGGATCAGCCAAAACCACTTTCCACCCCAGCCGATAATCCTTTGATCTGAAACGATCCGATTTTTCGTTGAAAAGTGGGAAGTGGTTCTCTCAAAAATGGCGGAATTCCGCCACTTCCAAGAGATCTGAAGCGACCGAACGTCTACCTACGGATCAGAAGGCTGAGTCTGGGGTCGTTCATGATCATGCCGCGGCGAGGATCTCCGTCGTTGCTGAGCAGGCAATCCGCCACTCGCCGTCAATCTCCACGAAGTTCAGTCCGAACTGCAGCTTCTCGACCGCCTCTTGCAGCCTGGCAAGTGTGGCTCCCTTGTAGTAGCGGCCCTCGGTCTCGCCCTCGCGCTTGTGGCCAAGGAGTTCCGCGACCCGCACGGTCGGCACGTCGGCGTTGATTAGCAGCGTGTCGAAGCTGTGGCGCAGGCTGTGGCCGTCCTTGCGGAGCTGGTAGATGCCGAGGTTTTTCCGGTACTCGGTCCACTTCTTGGTGATGGCGGTGCCGAGGCGCTGGTGGTGCTTGTCGCGCTTGAGTTCCGGGAACAGGCGTTTCTCGCCCCTTGCCTTGAACTCGCGCCAGCGGTCGATCAGCCCCAGCCGGATCAGGTTCGAGTGGATCGGTAGCACCCGGGCGGCGGAGCGGGTCTTGAGATTCCGCTCGACACCCTTCTGCACGAGGATGCACCAGACGCCGTCGATCTGCTCTATGTCGACAATGTGCAACTGGCATGCCTCCTCGAGACGCATGCCCTGATGCGCCATGATCAGCGGCGCCCAGTAGAACGCGTCCTTGTGCGGCTTGTCGCCGGGCCGGTGCCGGAAATGATGATGCGAGCCGGTGAACAGCGGCGTCTCGAACAGCGCCTTCATCTCCTCCGGCTCGAGCGCGAGGCGCGGCTTCTCGGTCGCGTCGAGTGTCCTCCTGGAATAGCGCTGCCCGCCGAAATAGTTCCTCACCGGCCAGAACTGCCTGGTTTCGCCCCACTTGAACAGCTGGCCGACGAGATCGAGATGCTTGTTGACGGTCTTGGGCGCCATTGTCGTGAAGCTCTTCTCCGCGATGCGCGCCGCGGCGGTTTCCTCATCGATCTCGCCGCCGAGCAGATCGGCGTTGACGGCGGCGAACACCCGGGCGTTCTCCTCCTGCAACCGTTTGATCGCGGCGCTCGGCTTCAGACCCTTGAAGATCGAGCGGCCGTGGAGATCGGGCATCTCGTCCAGGACCAGGCGGAACCGCCTGGCATCGGCCTGGGTGATCTCATCCAATGGCTTGTCGCCGATGATGCTGGTGAACAGGTCGGCCGAACGCTGCGCATCCTTGCCCGTGCCTGGTTTCCAGTCACCCTTCAGCTTGATCTTCAGAAATTCGGCCCAGACGACGCTGAACGGTCGCCCGTGGTCCGGCGAGTCGATCGGGCCGGTAGGTTCCGGCTCGGCGGACGGCTCCGCGGCGGTCCGAGGGTCGGTTTCGGGTTGGGGCTCGGGCGTCGCACCCCCAACTGCCGCGGCCGGCGCAGTATCGGCACGGGGCGCGGCGGGAGGGGTTGCGGCTGCCGGAAGATCGGCTTCGGCGGAGCCCGGCTGCCACGCCGGCGTCAGATCGACGTCCGCGTCATCCTCGAGATAGACCCCGAGCTCGCGCAGGGCGTTGACCGTCTCGGCTCTGGCCATGACGCGCAGGGCGCGGCGGCAGAGCCGGGCGAAGGCGGCGCTGTCCGGATCGACCTCGAGGCCGTGCCGCTCGAGCCCGTCGGCGACGATGTAGGCGATCTGGTCGTGATTGTTGGTCGCCAGCGCGTCGAGCCAGCCCTTGCGCGCGAGCAGGCTGAACCTGGAGGCCCACTCGGCCTCGTCGGGCGCACGCGGCGGCTCGGCCGCGCGGAAGCCGTCGGCGGCGTCGAGCTCATGGCGCAGGATGTCGGCCATCAAACGGGCGACGGTTTCGGAGGGCAGGGAGGTTTGGCTGGCCATGGCGTCCATTGCGACCGGGAACAGGATGTCGGCGATCGCGCTGAGCCGACGGGCTCGGTAACGGGCGCCATCGACCATATGGGTTCGCAGGGACAGCCGGAGTTCGCGGCGGCCGGTTTTTTCCGCGAGCGCGCGGGGCAGGGCGCGGCGCCAGTAATAGGTCCGGCCGCGCCGGGCCAGATGGGTCTGCGTCGCCATCGCGGGCGCGCCTCCATGAGGGGGCGGGCGACGGGTCGACGTCACATCTTGACGTCACAGTCCGATCGGCCGCCCGGATGGGCGAGACCGAACCGGTTGATATCATTGGAAAAGCGGGAAACCTGGCTGGGGGACCTGGATTCGAACCAGGGTTGACGGAGTCAGAGTCCGTAGTCCTACCGCTAGACGATCCCCCAGCGAAGGTGGCGGGTGAATATCACAGTGATCCGGGCTTGTTAACCCTTTCGTTGAACGTTTTTTGCGCTTGCCCCGCGAGGGCCTTGGCGGGGGGAGTCGGGGTGGCTACCATTATCCTGTCGAAATGAGCGGTCGAGGCGGCCAGAGGACAGCGCGTGACGGAGATTCCGGGGGTCGAGCAGCGGCGGGAGACGGGTTTCAGGCCCGCGCCTCGCCATGACCGCCGCGCTGATTACCAGCCGCCGCCGGCCGTCGCGGCCATCGATCTCGGCACCAACAATTGCCGCCTTCTCGTCGCCCGGCCCGCGCCGGGCGGCTTCCGCGTCATCGACGCCTTCAGCCGCATCGTCCGGCTGGGGGAAGGGGTGGGCCGGACCGGCCTGCTTTGTGACGGCGCGGTCGATCGTACCATCGCCGCGCTGCGCGTCTGTGCGGGGAAGATGGCCCGCCGCCGGGTGGCGCTGAACCGCGCGGTGGCGACCGAGGCCTGCCGGCGGGCGGGAAATTTCCTCCAGTTCCAGGAGCGGGTCCGGGATGAGACCGGCGTGACGTTGGAGATGATATCGGCGGAGGAGGAGGCGCGCCTCGCGCTGGCCGGCTGCGCGCCGCTGCTCGACCCCCGGGTCAGCCATGCGCTGGTCTTCGATATCGGCGGGGGGTCGACGGAGCTGATGTGGCTGGCGGTTTCATGCGGCGGCCGGCCGTCCCGGCTCATCGAATCGGTCAGTCTGCCGCTCGGCGTCGTCACCCTGTCCGAACGCCATGGCGGGGACGCCGTCTCGGCCGAGGCTTATGAGGCGATGGTCGCCGACGCGCTGGAGCGCATGGCGCCCCTGGAGGCGCGGCGCGGCATCGCAGCGCGGGTCGCGCGGGGCGAGGTGCAGATGCTGGGGTCGTCGGGCACCGTCACCACGCTGGCCGGCGTCTTCCGGAAGCTGCCGCGCTACGACCGCTCCGTCGTCGACGGCACCTTTCTCGATTTCTCCGCCGCCCGGTCGGTCAGCGACGAACTTCGGGCGATGGATTATGAAGGCCGCGCCGCCCATCCCTGCATCGGACGCGACCGGGCGGACCTGGTGGTCGCCGGCTGCGCCATCCTGGAGGCGATCTGCCGGCTCTGGCCCGTCGGCCGGCTGCGGATCGCCGATCGGGGCGTGCGGGAGGGGATCCTTCTGGACCTGATCGCCCGCCTGCCGTAAACGGGCGGACCTGAAAGGAACGCTTCCATGTCCCGCCCCCCGTCCGGCGCCGGCCCTTCCGGCCGCGGGCTGACCGTCCGCGTCAAGACCGCCAAGCGGCGCTCCAAATCCTCCACCCGCTGGCTCCAGCGGCAGTTGAACGACCCGTACGTGGCCGAGGCCCGGAAGCAGGGCTACCGTTCGCGCGCGGCGTTCAAGCTGCTCCAACTCGACGAGAAGTTCGACCTTTTGCGCAAGGGGCTGCGGGTCGTCGACCTCGGCGCCGCGCCCGGCGGCTGGACGCAGATCGCGCTCGGCCGGATCGGCCCGTCGGGCAAGGCCGTGGGCATCGACTACCTGCCGATCGACCCGATGGAGGGCGCGGTGTTCCTGGAATTGGATTTCCTCGACCCCGACGCGCCCGACCGGCTGCGCGCCGCGCTGGACGGTCCGGCCGATCTGGTGATGAGCGATATGGCGGCTCCGACGACCGGCCACCCCGCGACCGACCATCTGCGGATCATGGCGCTGGCGGAGACGGCTTACGATTTCGCCGCCCAGGTGCTGGCCCCCGGCGGCGCGTTCGTCGCAAAGCTGTTCCAGGGCGGGGCGGAGAAGACGCTGCTCGACGCGCTGAAGCGGGATTTCGAGAAGGTGCGCCACGCCAAGCCCGCGGCCAGCCGCGCGGATTCTTCGGAAACCTACGTCGTCGCCCAGGGATTCCGCGGCGGAAGCTGATCTCTCTCTCGTGGGGGCGCAGGATGTCTCCCTATTGTCTCCGGTCAATTCGCCTCCGCTCCGGAACCGCAGGCCGTCTCTTCCTATTGAGTGGGTACACTCTGACCAATAGGGAGATACGAGATGCAATCGATGCATACAGGCACCGCCACGGCTGGCGGGGAACGGGAAAATGAGCGGCTGATCGCGAGCGACAAGGTGGAGCACACCTCCGTCCGCCGGCCGAACGGCGACAAGATCGGCTCCATCCATCGGGTGATGATCGACAAGCGGTCGGGCCGCGTGGCCTATGCGGTCATGTCCTTCGGCGGCTTCATGGGCATGGGCAAGGAATATTACGCGCTGCCCTGGGCGTCGCTGGAATACAATGAGAGTCTGGACGCCTACGAACTGGACGTGACCGAGGAACAGCTGCGCGGCGCGCCGGAAAGCTCGGCCGACGATGAGTTCGACTGGAGCAACCGCCGCTGGGGCCAGCAGGTCCACGATTACTACCAGGTGCCGCCCTACTGGCTGTAAGCGGCGATTAAGGAAGGAAGGGCGGCCCGATGTCAGGGGCCGCCCCTGATTTCCTTCTCCGCCTGCGCCCAATGGATGTCGGCGCGGCCTTCAGGCTCCCCTTCCTCCTGCCACAGCGCATAGGCGCGGGCGCGGATCTCGTTCTCGTCGAAGCTGCTGGTCGGCCCGTCGGAAGGGACGATCTGCAAGGGCTGCCCGTCCTCGATGGGCGGGTCGGGAATGTCCAGTTCGGGGCGTGAGGTCTGGAATTCGGCGGCTTCGTATCCTGTCGTCTTGGGCATGGTGGCCTCCCATGGGTTCGGCGTATCGATAACCACGGCAATATCGGCGGCGCGGAGTGGTTCCCCGCCCTTCAACAAATCGCGACCGCCATTGATTTCCCGTCCCATGTACCCAAAGATTCAAGGGCTAGCCGCCCCAGATTCAGGATCAGACGCCATGTGGTCGATGTTCAAGAAGCCTGCCATGCCGACGCCGGAGGAGGCGCTGCCCGGCCGATCGACGCCGATGGATGTCCCCGAAGGCCATTTCGTCAGCGGCCATAGGCTGACACCGCCCTATCCCAAGGGGATGGAGGTCGCGGATTTCGGCATGGGCTGCTTCTGGGGCGCTGAGCGGATGTTCTGGAAGATCCCCGGAATCCATGTGACGGCCGTTGGCTATGCCGGCGGCCATACGCCCAATCCGACCTATCGGGAAGTCTGCTCCGGGCTTACCGGCCATAATGAGGTGGTCCGCGTTGTCTTCGATCCATCCAGGATCGGCTATGAGGACATTCTCAAACTGTTCTGGGAAGGCCACGATCCCACGCAGGGGATGCGCCAGGGCAACGATGTCGGGACGCAGTACCGGTCCGGCATCTATGTCCATTCCGAAGCCCAGCGCCGGGCGGCGGAAAGCAGTAAGGACACCTATGGGCGCGCCCTCACAGCCGGCGGTCTCGGCGAGGTGACGACGGAAATCCTGGATGCCCCGCCCTTCTATTTCGCGGAAGATGACCACCAGCAATATCTCGCCAGGAATCCCGCCGGCTATTGCGGCCTCGGCGGCACCGGAATCTCCTGCCCGACCGGCCGCGCGGCGGCGGAGTAGGCCCGGATCATCCGGAATCACCGGCAATCATACGTCTTTCGGATTATGTCCCCGCCTTGAAGGCGCGCTTTCTCCGGTATCTACTGAATCCCTTCCGTAAAAGGCGGTGGAGGGCGGACCATGACGCGCATCGATTGGGTGCTGGCGGGGGAATGGATCAAGAGTTGCAGTTGCGCTTTCGGCTGCCCCTGCGATTTCAACGCCCGGCCGACGCAGGGCTGGTGCAGGGGCTTGTTGGCGATGAACGTGACCCAGGGACGCTTCGGCGACGTCGTGCTGGACGGCGTGAAGTTCGTCGTCATGGTCGATTTTCCGGGCCCGCTTCACGAAGGTCATGGGACGGTCCAGCCGATCGTCGATGAGGGGGCGACGCCATCGCAGCGGGAGGCGCTGTTCGCCATCATGTCGGGGGAGCATTCCGCGGAAGGTACGCTTTTCCACATCACGAGCGTGATCACGGAAACCATGCTCGACCCGATCTTCGCGCCCATCGAATTCCGCTTCGACCGTGAGGGGCGGCGGGCCGCCATCTCGGTCCCCGGCGTGCTGGAGACTGAAACCCAGCCGATCAAGAACCCGGTGACCGGCGCGCCGCATCGTATCCAGGTGGTGATGCCGGAGGGGTTCGAGCATCGGGAGGCGGAGGTCGCCTCGGCCTGGATATCTTCGACCGGGGGCATCCGCTTCGACGTGCCCGAAGGGCACAGTTCGCTGACCCATGTCCGGCAGACGCCGGAGGGGGTCGCCGCCTGAGAAGGGCGCATCGGCATGGAGACGGCCGGAATCGCGGAGCGCATCCTGCGCCACGATCGGGCGATGACCATCGTCGGTCTCGGCCTCGTCTGCCTGCTTTCCTGGGCCTACCTGCTCAGCGGCGGGGCGATGACGTCCTCCGGCATGGAGGGCGACGGGATGGTCGGCATGGCCGGACCGATGGCGTGGTCGGCCTCCCATGCGGCCCTCATGTTCGTCATGTGGACGGTGATGATGGCGGCGATGATGCTGCCCGGCGCCGCGCCCATGGTCCTGGCGGTCGCCGCCGTCGATCGCGGGCACAGGCGCCGGGGGCTGCCCGCTGTTTCCGCGGCGTACTTCGTCCTGGGCTATCTATTGGTCTGGTCTGCTTTCTCCCTGGCCGCCGTCTCCCTGCAATGGGGGGCGGAGGCGGCGATGGGCGTCTCGGCCATGACTTCGGGTGTGGGCGTCGGCGTGGGCGGAGCGATCCTGATCGCCGTGGGCCTCTATCAGTGGACGCCGCTGAAGGATTCCTGTCTCCGCCATTGCCGGTCGCCGCTGGAGTTCCTCACCACGCGCTGGCGGCGGGGCAGGGGCGGCGCCATCCGCATGGGCGTGGAGCACGGCGTCTATTGCCTCGGCTGCTGCTGGGCGCTGATGGCGCTGCTGTTCGTCGGCGGCGTCATGAACCTGCTCTGGATCGCCGCCATAGCCGGGTTCGTGCTCGTGGAGAAGACCGCGCCGGCCGGCCGCCGGGTCGGACGATGGGCCGGCGCCGTCCTGGCCGCGTTGGGCGTGTGGATGCTCCTCGTGGCGTTCTGATTCTGCCGCTGGACGGAGCTATACCCGCCCGTCGACGATCGTCCCGGTTTCATCGAAGGTGGGTTCGGCCAGCCTGACGAACGCCTCCGTCACCTCCTCCGGCGCCGGGTGTTGAGAGGCATCCTCACCGGGGAAGCCGAGTGCGCGCATCTTGGTGCGGACGATGCCGGGGTCGATCATGTTGACCCGGATGTTCGTCTTCTCGGTCTCCGCCGCGTAGAGCTTGACCAGCATCTCCAGCCCCGCCTTGCTGACGGCGTAGGGGCCGAAATAGGGGATGGTGGCGCGCGCGACGCCGGACGTGACGAAGATCGCCCGGCCGGAATCCGACGCCCGCAGCAGCGCGTCGACGGAGCGGATCAGCCGATAGTTCGCGGTCAGGTTCACGTCCATGACCGTGTTCCACATCTTCGTCGCGCTGTAGGCGATCGGGCCCAGCGCGCCGAGCTGCCCGGCATTCCCCACCACCACGTCCAGCCGGCCGTACCGTTCGTAGATCGACCGGCCCAGCAGGTCGATCTGGTCGTGCTTGGACAAATCCATCGGGACCAGCAGCGCCTTCTCCGCGCCCTCTGCCCGGATGGCATCGTCCAGCTCCTCGAGCGCGCCCACCGTCCGGGCCGCCAGAATCAGTTGCGCGCCTTCGGCCGCGTAGCGGCGGGCGACGGCGGCGCCGATGCCGCGCGACGCCCCGGTGACGAGGGCGATCCGGCCTTCGAGTCGGCGGCTGCCGGGCCGACGGGAGGAGGAGCTGTCGGTCATGACGGTCCTGGATGGAGGCGAAGAGGGAAGGGCGGTCAGCCCCGCCGCTCGGCGAGGAAGGTCAGTTCCGCCTTGCGGCTGGCGTCGCCCCTATCGGGCAGCGCCGTCGGATAGTCGCCGGTGAAGCAGGCGTCGCAATATTGCGGCTGCATCCCGTCGCGGCCGGTCTCGCCCATGGCGCGGTAGAGGCCGTCGATGGTGATGAAGGCCAGGCTGTCGACGCCGATCAGCTTCGCCATCTCCTCCACCGAATAATTGTGCGCCAGCAGCTTCTCCTGCGCCGGCGTGTCGATGCCGTAGAAGCAGGGATGGGCGGTCGGGGGGCTGGAGATCCGCATATGGACCTCCCTCGCGCCGGCCTGCCGGACCATCTGGACGATCTTCTGCGACGTGGTGCCCCGGACGATCGAATCATCGACCAGAACCACCTTCTTCCCGTCGATCAGCGCGCGGTTGGCGTTGTGCTTCAGCTTGACGCCCAGATGACGGATCTGGTCCGTCGGCTCGATGAAGGTGCGGCCGACATAATGGTTGCGGATGATCCCCAGCTCGAACGGCATCCCGCTTTCCGCGGCGAAGCCGATGGCCGAGGGCACGCCGCTGTCGGGTACCGGGATGACCACGTCCGCGTCGGCCGGCGCTTCCCGCGCCAGCTCCGCGCCGATGCGCTTGCGCGCCTCATAGACCGACGCGCCCTCGACCATGCTGTCCGGCCGGGCGAAATAGACATACTCGAAGACGCAGAACCGCTTCTTGTGCGGCTGGAAGGGCATCATGCTGGTGACGCCGTTCTCGTCGATGATGATCATCTCGCCGGGTTTCACGTCGCGGACGAACTCCGCGCCCACGATGTCCAGCGCGCAGGTCTCCGACGCCACCATATGCGCGTCGCCCAGCCGGCCCAGCACCAGCGGCCGCACGCCCAGCGGGTCGCGGATGCCGATCACGCAGCCCTTGGCCAGCGCGACCACCGAATAGGCGCCCTCGATCTGGCGCAGCGCCTCGACCATACGGTCGATCACGCTGCCGCCCCGGCTGGTCGCCATCAGATGGACGATCACCTCGGTATCGGTGGTCGACTGGAACAGGCAGCCGCGCCGCACCAGTTGCCGGCGAAGCTGGTAGGCGTTGGTCAGATTGCCGTTATGGCCGATGGCGAAGCCGCCGAATTCGAAATCCGCGAACAGGGGCTGGACGTTGCGCAGCAGCGTCGCGCCCGTCGTGGCGTAGCGGTTGTGGCCGATGGCGGCATGGCCGCCAAGCTGCGCCATCACCGCCTCGCTGGAGAAATTGTCGCCGACCTGGCCCAGCGCCCGGTGAGCGTTGAAATGCTCGCCATCGTAGCTGACGATGCCGCACGCCTCCTGCCCGCGATGCTGCAGGGCGTGCAGGCCCAGAGCGGTCAGCGCGGCGGCTTCGCCATGGCCGAAGATGCCGAAGACCCCGCATTCCTCCCGCAGCTTGTCGCCGTCGGGGTCGAAGGGGGAGTCAGGCGCTTCAAAAGGGTTTGTCGTGAGCATTCCGAACCCGGATGCGCGGCTCCGATCGGCAGGAGCGGCTACTGTGAATTCTCGATCAGGCGGTCCAGCTGGTTCCGCTGCGGCTGGTTATAGCTGGGTTCGTCCTCCGGCGCACCGTCATTTGTCGGGAGTTGGGGTTGCGTAGAAAGCGCAGGTCCGTCTCCGTCGGAAGGTCGGGTCAGCCGTTGCAGCGTATCCACCGCCTCGACCCCCTGGTCGACCTGTTCGCGCGCGGCGTCCAGGCTCTCCGTCCCGGCCTCCAGCGTGCTTGCCGGCACCATGTCGCGCAGCGCGTCGGCCCCGCGCTCCAGCCAGGGCTGGGTCCTGGCTTCTTGCACCCATTCCGGCCGCTCCGACGGCGTGGGGTAGAAATAGACGATCAGCAGATAGGCCAGACAGACCAGCACGGCCCCGCGCGCCAGCCCGAAGACGAATCCCAGCGACCGGTCCACGGCGTTGACCGCCGATCCGCGCACGCCCTTGGCGATATAGTGGCTGATGGCGGAGAGGATGATCAGCGTGACCACGAAGATGGCGACGCCGGTCAAGAGGTCCGCCAGCAGCTCGATCGTGATGTACTGCCGCAGGAACCAGGTTGTCTTGGGAAAGGCGTAGATCGTGATCAGCGCGGCCCCGACCCAGCCGGCGATCGACAGCACCTCCCGCACGAAACCGCGGATGAAGGCCAGAAGCGCCGACAGCAGCAGGATCACCAGCACGGCGATGTCGCCGGCGCTCACGGGCAATGAATCCAAATCTCGCTTCCAGTTCTCTAGCGGTCGCGCCGGGATCGCTCAGCCGCGTCCCCGAACAACGGAATCAAATCGTCCAGATGCCCAATCTCGCGCAATAGCGGCCCGTCCTTCAAGTTCGCCATCGCCCGGCCCTTGCGCGCCCGCCGACGGGGCATGATCGCGCTGGCGAATCCCAGCTTGGCCGCTTCCTTCAGCCGCGTCTCCGTCTGGCTGACGGCCCGGATCTCCCCGGACAGGCCGATCTCCCCGAAAACCACGGTGTCGGCGGGCACCGGCTCCCCCGACAGGGAGGAGAGCAGCGCCGCCGCGACCGCAAGGTCGGCTGCCGGCTCCGTGACCCGCAGGCCTCCGGCGACGTTCAGATAGACGTCGTTGGCCCCGATCGCGACGCCGCAGCGCGCTTCCAGCACCGCCAGGACCATCGCCAGCCGGGCGGAATCCCAGCCGACGACGGCGCGGCGCGGGGTGCCCAGCGGGGAGGGGGCGACCAGCGCCTGGATCTCCACCAGCACCGGCCGCGTGCCCTCCAGCCCGGCGAAGACGCAGGCGCCGGAAACGTCGCCTCGCCGTTCCGCCAGGAACAGCTCCGACGGGTTGGCGACCTCCATCAGCCCGCCTTCCGTCATCTCGAAGACGCCGATCTCGTCGGTCGGGCCGAAGCGGTTCTTGACGCCGCGCAGGATGCGGAACTGGTGGCCTCGCTCGCCCTCGAAATAGATGACGGCGTCGACCATGTGCTCCAGCACGCGCGGGCCGGCGATCGCGCCTTCCTTGGTGACGTGCCCGACCATCAGGACGCAGATGCCACGCCGCTTGGCGACCCGGATCAGCTCCGCGGCCGACGCGCGGACCTGCGCGACCGTGCCGGGCGCGCTGTCCAGCGCGTCGACATACATGGTCTGGATCGAATCGATGACCACGACCCTGGGCCCGTCGCGCACGTCCAGCGTCGCCACGATGTCGCGGACATTGGTGGCGGCCGCCAGTTGGACCCGCGCCTCCCCCAGCCCCAGCCGGGTCGCGCGCATCCGCACCTGGTCCACCGCCTCCTCGCCGGATATGTAGGCGCAGGGCGTCTCCGCCGACATGCGGCAGACGACCTGGAGCAGCAGGGTGGACTTGCCGATGCCGGGATCGCCGCCGATCAGGATCGCCGATCCGGGGACCAGCCCGCCGCCGGTCACGCGGTCGAACTCCGCGATGCCGCTCGCCCGCCTCGGCTGGTCGGGCGACACCGAATCCAGCCCCACGAATTCCAGCGCCTTGCCGCCGCGCGACCCCAGCCCCTTGGGCGCGGCGTCGGGCACGGCTTCCTCGACGATGGTGTTCCATTCCTGGCAGGAATCGCAGCGGCCGGCCCATTTGGCCGTCACCGCGCCGCAGGCCTGGCAGACGAAGCGGGAGGTCGCGCGGGCCATCAGGCCGCCATCGTTGCGCCGGGCGGCGGCGGGAGTCGGCTCACGACGCCCGCACCTGCATCTGGATCGGGCCTTCGGCGCGGCCATGGACGAACTGGTCGACATAATCGTTGCCGCTGGCGTCGATATCCCCGGCCGGTCCGCTCCAGACGATCCGGCCCTGATGGATCATCGCCACCCGGTCGGCGATCTTGCGGGCGCTCGCCATGTCGTGGGTGATCGACAGCGCCGTCGCGCCCAGCTCGCGGACGCATTTGACGATCAGATCGTTGATGACGTCGCCCATGATCGGGTCCAGGCCGGTGGTCGGTTCGTCGAAGAAGATGATCTCGGGGTCCGCCGCGATGGCGCGGGCGAGGCCGACCCGCTTTTGCATGCCGCCGGAAAGCTCCGCCGGCGACAGGTCGCCGACTTCCGGCCCCAGCCCGACGGCGGCCAGCTTCTCCAGCGCGATCTCCTTCGCCCGGCCGCGTGCCACACCCCGGCCCTGGATCAGGCCGAAGGCAACGTTCTCCCAGACCGGCAGGCTGTCGAACAGGGCGGCGCTCTGGAACAGCATGCCGAACCGGCCCATCAGCTCGACCCGCTCCGATCCGCTCAGGCCCACGACATTCTCGCCGTCGATCCGGATGCTGCCGGAATCGGGGCGGATCAGCCCCAGGACGCATTTCAGCATCACAGACTTTCCGGTGCCCGACCCGCCGATGACGACGACGCTCTCCCCCGCGCCGACCTCCAGATCCAGCCCCCGCAGCACCTGCTTGAGGCCGAAGCTCTTGGTCACGCCGTCCAGCTTGATCTTCGGTGTCGTGCTCATCGCGCGAAGAACAGCTCCGTGATGCCGTAGTTGAAGACCAGGATCAGGATCGAGGCTGAGACGACGGCCCCCGTCGTCGCGGCGCCCACGCCCTGCGCACCGCCGCGGGAATGATAGCCGTGATAGCAGCCCATCAGCGCGATCAGGAAACCGAAGACGGCGGCCTTGACCAGGCCGGACACCACGTCCAGCGGCTCCAGATATTCCCAGGTGGAGGAGATGTAGGCTGCGGAGTTGAAGCCCAGCTTGTAGACGCCGATCAGGAACCCGCCGAAGACGCCGATCAAATCCGCGACCAGCACCAGGAAGGGCAGCATCAGCGTCCCCGCGATCAGCCGGGGCGCCACCAGGTACTTCATCGGGCTGGTCGACAGCGTGGTCAGCGCGTCGATCTGCTCCGTCACCCGCATGGTGCCGATCTCCGCCGCCATCGCCGCGCCGATGCGCCCGGCGACCATCAGCCCGGCCAGCACCGGCCCCAGTTCCCGCGTGACGGAAAGCACCACGACGGTCGCCACCGCGCTTTCGGCATTGAACCGGGCGAAGCCGGTATAGCTCTGCAGCGCCAGCACCATGCCGGTGAACAGGGCGGTCAGCCCGACGACCGGCAGCGAGTAATAGCCGATATCGACGATCTGCCGGCCCAGCAGGCGCGGATAGATCGGCGGCCGCACGCAATGCGACACGGCGTTGGCGGTGAACAGGCTGAGACGGCCGACGCCGGCGAGGAAGCCCAGGAACGTCCGCCCGATTGGCGCCACGAAGTTCATGGTTCCCGCATTTCCGCAGAGGGGCTTCCACCGACATAGCGCCGGGCGTAGCGCCGGCCCAGCGAGGTCAGGATCTCATAGCCGATCGTGCCGGCCTCTTCCGCCACCTCGTCCGGCGTGCGGCGCGGCCCCATGATCTCGGCCGTCGCGCCGGCATGGGCGACGCTGTCCGGCAGCCCGGTCACGTCAACGGTCATCAAATCCATCGACACGCGTCCCACGACAGGGGCCGGATGATCGCCCAGCCACACTCGCCCCACATCGCTCAGGCGCCGTTGATATCCGTCGGCGTAACCTACTGCGATTGTTGCTATTTTGGCCCCTTTGGCCACTTGACGGGTGGCACCGTATCCAACGGTAGACGGCCTGTCAATCGACCGCACCTGAAGGATGTGCCCGTCCAGCCGCACCGTCGTCGCCATCGGATTCCGGCCGTAGGGGGCGGGATTGATCCCGTAGAGCGCGCAGCCGGGCCGGGCGATGTCGAAATGGAAGCCTGGACCCAGGAAGATGCCGGACGAGTTGGCGAGGCTCGCCTTCGCCTTCGGCAGCCGCGCCAGCGCGTCGATGAACCGCTGCCGCTGGGCTTCGTTCACCGAAGCCTCGGGTTCTTCGGCGGAGACCAGATGGCTCATCCAGGCCGCCACCTCGATGCCTTCCAACAGGTCCGGCGAACCGGCCAGCCGGTCGGTCTCCTTCGGCCCCAGCCCCAGCCGGTTCATGCCGGTATCCAGATGGACATAGGCGGACAGGGGCGTTCCGGCGGCGCGCGCCGCCTCCCGCCATTGTTCGATTCCGCCGAGATGGTTCAGGACCGGAATCAGCCCGCGCCGCCGGTATTCATCCTCGCACCCCGGCATCAGCCCGTTCAGCACGCCGATGGAGGCTTGCGCAAGAATTTCGCGCAGGCGGATGGCTTCCTCCAGATGGGCGACGAAGAACCGCCGCGCGCCCGCCGTCCACAGGGCAGGGGCGACCTCCGCCATGCCCAGGCCGTAGGCATCGGCCTTGACCACGGCGGCGCATTCCGCAGGGGCCGCCTTCTCCCTCAGCAGGCGGTAATTGGTGGCGACCGCGCCCAGGTCGATGGTCAGGATCGCGCCCGCGCCCTTCAGGCCGGGCGAGGGTTCAATCGTCAAAGTGGTGGGCCGTGTCCAGATTGGAGAAGCGGGTGAACATGCCTTCGAAATGCAGCCGGACGGTGCCGGTGGGGCCGTGGCGCTGCTTGCCGATGATCACTTCCGCCATATTGTGGACCCGCTCCATGTCCGCCTGCCATTCGGCGTGTTCCGGCGTGTCCATGTTCGGCTCGCGCTTGGAGACGTAGTAGGCCTCCCGATAGATGAACATGACCACGTCGGCGTCCTGCTCGATCGAGCCGGATTCGCGAAGGTCGGCCAGTTGGGGACGCTTGTCCTCCCGTTGCTCGACCGCGCGGGAAAGCTGGGACAGCGCCAGCACCGGCACGTTCAGGTCCTTGGCGATCATCTTCAGGCCACGCGTGATCTCCGAGATTTCCTGGACCCGGTTGTCAGACCGGCCGGTCCCGCTCGGCCGCATCAATTGCAGGTAATCGACGACGATCATGCCCAGATTGTGCTGCCGCTTCAGCCGCATGGCGCGGGTGCGCAGCGCCGTGATGGTCAGGCCCGCCGTGTCGTCGACGAAGATCGGCACCCGTCGCAGGGTCTGTGCCGCCTCCACCAGCCGGGGAAAGTCGCTGCGCTTCATCTCGCCCTTGCGAATCTTCTCCGACGCGATCTTCGCCTCGTCGGACAGGATACGCACGGCCAGCTGCTCGGACGACATCTCCAACGAGAAGAAGGCGACGACCGCGCCCTCCTTGCCGTCGGTCTCGGCATAGGCGCGGGCGGCGTTGAACGCCATGTTGGTCGCCAGCGCCGTCTTGCCCATGGAGGGGCGGGCGGCCAGGATGACAAGGTCGCTGTTCTGCAACCCGCCCAGCATCCGGTCCATGTCTATCAGCCCGGTGGTGGCGCCGGTCAGGCTGGTGTCGCGGTTGAGCGCCTGGCCCGCGCTCTCCAGCGCCCGGTCCAGGATGGCGCCGAAGGCTTCGTAATCCTTCCGGAAATCCCCTTCGTTGGCGAGCGTGTAGAGCTTCTCCTCGGCGTTGCGGATCTGGTCGGCGGCGCTGACCTCCAGATCGTGCTTGTAGGAATCGTTGACCGTCTCCTCGCCGATCGCGATCAGCTGCCGCCGCAGATGCAGGTCGAAGATCGTCTGGGCGTAGTCGTCGATGTTCTGGACCGAGACGATGGCGCCGGCCAGGTCGGCGAGATACTGCGCTCCGCCGATGCTCTGAAGGTCGCCATCCTGTTCGAAATAGGCTTTCAGCGTCACCGGATCGGCGACGCGAAGCTGCTCCCGCAGCCGGAGGCACGCGGCGAAGATGCGGCCGTGGGCGGGGTAGTAGAACTGCTCTGGCTTCAGGAAGTCCGAAACGCGGTCCAGCGCCTCGTTGTTGATCAGCACCGCCCCCAGCAGCGCCATCTCCGCCTCTTCATTGGCGGGCACGGTGCGGTAAGGGGTTGAGGCGGTGTCCGAGACGAGATGAAGCGAGGGTTCGGCGCGTGAGGGTTCCATGCCGAACACCCTAGCAAAACCCTCCGACGGGAGGGGAGGGAATTGCTCCCGACCCCCTGTGGAAACCCGGCACCGAAAAGGGATAAAAGCGGGGATAAGCCGGATATATTTTTTATATCAAAGCTTTGTGCGGCGTTTCAGAAGCGTTTTGTCAGGCGGCCAGTTCGCTCCTCTCCTTCAGCAGGTGCTCCCATTCGCCCACATAGTCCCGTGTCAGCGGCACCGTATCGACTCGCTTGGCGATCTGGATCTGGAAGACCATGTGCCCGCGATGTCGGAAGGTGATCTCGCTTCCGATCAGGTAGAACTCCCACATCCGGCAGAACCGTTCGTCATAGATCGCCGCCACGTCGCTCCAGTGCGCCATGAACCGCTCGCGCCAGTGGCGCAGTGTTTCGGCGTAGTGGAGCCGCAGGATTTCGATATCCGTCACCCACAGCCCCGCCCGCTCGATCGCCGGCAGGACCTCCGACAGGGCGGGGACATAGCCGCCGGGGAAGATGTATTTGCGGATCCAGGGGTTGGTGACGCCGGGGCCGTCGGACCGGCCGATGGCGTGCAGCAGCGCCACGCCGTTGTCGGCCAGCAGGTTCCGCATCTTGCCGAAGAAGGCGGCATAGTGCGGCACGCCGACATGCTCGAACATGCCGACGGAGACGATCCGGTCGTAGAGGCCCCGCTCGGCGCGATAATCCTCCAGCTTGAACTGCACCCTGTTCCCCAGCCCGGCGTCGGCCGACCGCTTCTGGGACAGCGCAAACTGCTCCTTCGACAGGGTGATGCCGGTGACGTCGACATCCGCCGCCTCGGCCAGATAGAGCGCCATGCCGCCCCAGCCGGAGCCGATATCCAGCACCTTTTGCCCCGGCTCCAGCAGCAGTTTTGCCGCGATGTGCCGTTTCTTGGCGAGCTGGGCTTCCTCCAGCGTCGCGTCCGGCCGCTCGAAATAGGCGCAGGAATACTGCCGGTCTTCGTCCAGGAACAGGCTGTAGAGCCTGTCGTTCAGGTCGTAATGGTGGGCGACGTTGCGCTGGGACCGGCTCATCGGGTTGAATTGCTGCAGCCGGCGCAGCGCGCGGCCCAGGAACCGTCGCAGCGACTCGCCCGGCAGCGGATCGGCGACGCCGAAATTGCGGCCGACCAGATCCATCAGCTCGTAGAGGCCGCCCTTCTCGAAGGTCAGCGTGCCGTCCATATAGGCTTCCCCCAGCGCCAGTTGGGGGTGAAGGGCCAGCTTCCGTTCCAGGGCCTTGTCGTGAAGCCTGATGACGATCTGCGCCGCGTGCGCCTTGTCGCCGACGACATGGCGCCGGCCATCCGAATCGATGACGGTGAACCCGCCTTCCCGAATGATGGGGTTGAGAATCCGATCCAACAGCATCGCTCACTCTCCCGCTTCAAACGATCTCCATCGGGATATCTCCCGGCCGCATCAGCCGGTTTCCCTCTCTTCCTCATGACGAAGGTTAATATTAATCATCGCCGCGCCGTGCTTGTAAACAATGCGAACGGGCTCGCGTTCCGCGTCCGGACGCGAAAAAGGGGCGCGGCCCTCTCGGATCGCGCCCCTTCCATTCGGCTTCCGGAAAGAAGCCGCCCCCTTGTCAGTCGACGTCAGGTGGCGGTTTCTTCCTCGGTCGTCTCTTCGCCGGCTTCGGCTTCAGCCTCCTGGGACTGGGCGGCCTCCTCGGCCTCCATGTCGTCCCGGGTGACCATGCCGCCGTGCTGGGCCTGAAGTTCCGCCTCGTCCTTCGACCGGGCGACGTTCACGGTGACCGTGACATGCACTTCCGGATGCAGGTTGATGCGGACCTCGAACAGGCCGAGCGACTTGATCGGCCGGTCGATCTGGACCTGGGCGCGATCGACGGTGAAGCCTTCCTCGGTCACGCTCTCCGCCACGTCGCGGGCGGAGACGGAGCCGTAGAGCTGGCCGCTGTCACCGGCCTGGCGGATCAGGATGACGCGGACGCCGTCCATCTTGGCGCCGGCCTTCTCGGCCTCCTCGCGCTTCTTGAGATTGGTCGTCTCAAGCTGCGCCTTCTGCTTCTCGAAATAGGCCAGGTTCGACTTGGTCGCGCGCAGCGCCTTCCGGGTCGGCAGAAGGTAATTGCGGGCGTAGCCCGGCCGCACCTTCACCAGGTCGCCCATCTGGCCCAGATTCTCGACCCGCTCTAGCAGGATGATATCCATGATTCTTCCTCCTTCTCCGGCCTTACTTCAGCACGTAAGGCAGCAGGCCGAGGAAGCGGGCGCGCTTGATGGCGCGGGCCAGCTCACGCTGCTTCTTGGCGGACACCGCGGTGATGCGGCTGGGGACGATCTTGCCACGTTCGGACACGAACCGACCCATCAGCTTGATGTCCTTGTAGTCGATCTTCGGGGCGCCCTCGCCCGAGAACGGGCAGGTCTTGCGCCGGCGGAAGAACGGGCGGCGTGCGGGGGCTGCGCTCATTCCTCATCTCCCTTGGCTTGAGCCGGACGGTCACCACGATCGCCGCGATCACCACGGTCGCCTCGCGGTCCCCGGTCGTCGCGATCCCCGCGGGGGCCGCGATCGTCACGATCGCGCGGACCGCGGCGGTCGTCGCGGCCGCGGCTCTGCATCATTGCCGACGGGCCTTCCTCAAGCTCGTCAACGCGAATGGTCAGGTTGCGCAGCACATCCTCGTTGAGGCCCATCTGACGCTCCATCTCCGCCACCGCCGGGTGCGGCGCATCGAGATTCATCAGCACGTAGTGGCCCTTCCGGTTCTTCTTGATCCGGTAGGCCAGGCTCTTCAGGCCCCAATACTCGGTCTTGGCGACCTTGCCGCCATTCTCCGAAAGGATGTTGGTGAAGGTCTCGGTCAGCGCCTCGACCTGGGTGGACGGAACGTCCTGGCGCGCGATGAACACGCACTCATAATATGGCATCCGATACTCCTTATGGCTGTTCCGCAGCGCGGCGCTGTGCGGGCCGGAAAACCGGGCCGTCAGCCGCCCGCGCCTAGCCGGCCGAAATGCCAGGGCCGGCAAGGAGCGTTTTCACGAAGCGGCGCACTATAGCGAAAGAAGTTCCCGGCGCAAGCGGCGTTTTGGCCGGGAGACCAGTCGGCCGCTCAGTTGCCCGGCGCGCCCTGCATCATGTCGTCCATCTGCATCCGCATCGCGCCGGCGGGAACGGCGAACAGCGACGGATCCTGCGGCGTGCGCTCCAGCGACTGGACCTCCATGTTGCTGCTGGCGTTGCTTTCCAGCATCGCGTCCAGGCGCATCAGGATGCCATCCTCGGTGATGCAGGCCGTCCCGGTGTTCGGGCTTTCGCCGCTGCCGTCGCCGATGCGGTAGATCTCGCACTCCTCTCCGGCCACCGTTTCGGTGTCGCCGGCCTTCTCGATCTCCGCGCCGCCGAAATCATATCCCGCCGCCATGTCCATCTGGCTCGCGGGCAGGTCCATGACCATCGTCGCGCCCTCGACCGTCATCACCATGACGCCGGTGCCGGCATTCTGGTCGACGATCACCTTCCCCGGCAGGCCGCCGGCATCCATCTCCATCATGAACAGTCCCTCATGATGGCGCATCTGCACCTCATGGCTCTGCCCCGCCGCGTCGACCTGGGCGGTCGCTTGGTAATCGACGGTGGGGAGAGGCAGGGAATCGGCCTCGGCCTCCGTCCCCGAAAAGGCCATGAGGGCGATGGCGGCTACTGCAAGGCGTCGCATGGGGGAGGGGCTCCTCGAAGGGGGCTGAAAGGGCGCGACGCTTATATCACGGGCGCATCCGCATCGCGATTGTTGAAAGCCGGCGGCCGCCGATGCTTGACTTCAAGGACGACGCCGCTATCACTGGCCGCCTTTTTCAGGGCCGCCTTCTTCGGGGCCGCCAGAAGCGTGAGGGCGCGGATGACGCGGGCATTGGTGTTTCCGGGGCAAGGCAGCCAGGCCGTCGGCATGGGCAAGGACCTCGCCGAAAGCTCGGCCACCGCCCGCGCCGTGTTCCAGGAAATCGATGACGCGTTGGGCGAAAAGCTCTCCGCGCTCATGTTCGACGGCGATCCGGAAACCCTCCAGCTTACCGAGAATGCGCAGCCGGCCCTGATGGCCGTCTCGCTGGCCGCCTTCCGCGTGCTGCGGGAGCGGACGGGCAAGGAGCTTCCCGATCTGGCCGCCTTCGTCGCCGGCCATTCGCTCGGCGAATATTCCGCGCTGGCCGCCGCCGGAGCCTTCTCCATCGCCGACGCCGCGCGCCTGCTGCGCCATCGCGGCCGGGCGATGCAGAAGGCCGTGCCGGTGGGCGAGGGGGCGATGGCGGCCCTGCTGGGCCTGGACGTCGACGCCGCGCGGGAGATCGCCGCGGCCGCCGCCGAAGGCGATGTCTGCGCCGCGGCCAACGACAACGCGCCGGGCCAGGTGGTGGTCAGCGGGCACAAGGCCGCCGTGGAGCGCGCGATCGCGCTGGCGTCGGACAGGGGCGCGAAGCGCGCCATCCTGCTGCCGGTCAGCGCACCGTTCCATTGCGTCCTGATGGCGCCCGCCGCCCAGGCGATGGCGACGGCGCTGGCCGATGTCACTATCCACCCGCCTTCCGTGCCCGTGGTCGCCAACGTCACCGCGTCGGCCGTCACCGACCCGTCGGAGATAAGGCGGCTGCTGGTGGAACAGGTGACCAGCGCCGTCCGTTGGCGGGAAAGCGTTCTCTATATGAAGGCCCAGGGCGTGACCGAACTGGTCGAGGTTGGGGCGGGCAAGGTCCTGTCGGGCCTGGCCCGCCGGATCGACCGCGACCTTTCGGCTTCCGCGATCGGCGGGCCGGCCGATCTTGACGCCTTCGCCGGCTGACCCCTTACGAACGAGCCAGAGAGGCATTCCCCAGATGTTCGATCTCACCGGCAAGACCGCTCTCGTCACCGGCGCCTCCGGCGACATCGGCCGCGCGATCGCCGAGGCGCTGCACGGCAGGGGGGCGGAGGTCGCCCTGTCGGGCACGCGCGAAGCCAAATTGAAGGAGGTCGCCGACTCGCTGGGCGACCGGGTGCATGTGACGCCGGGCGATCTCTCCAAGGCGGAAGGCGCGGACGCCGTCGCCAGGGCGGCGGAGGAGGCGATGGGCCGGGTGGACATCCTGGTCAACAATGCCGGCATGACCCGCGACAACCTCGCCATGCGCATGAAGGACGAGGATTTCCTTCAGGTGCTGGAGGTCAATCTGGTGTCGGCCTTCCGCCTGTCGCGCGCCGTCATGCGGGGCATGATGAAACGGCGCTGGGGCCGGATCGTCGGCATAACCTCCGTCGTCGCCTTCACCGGCAACCCTGGGCAGGCGAACTACGCCGCGTCGAAGGCGGGGATGGTCGGCATGACGAAATCGCTGGCGGCGGAACTCGCCGGCCGTGGGATCACCGTCAACTGCGTCGCGCCGGGCTTCATCGCCAGCGCCATGACCGACGTGCTGACGGATGAGCAGAAGGAGCGCATCCTCGGGACCATTCCCGGCGGCCGCCTGGGGAACCCGGCGGAGATCGCCGCCGGCGTGGCCTATCTCGCCAGCGAGGAGGCCGGGTATGTCACCGGCCAGACGCTCCATGTCAACGGAGGCATGGCGATGCCCTGACCGGCCCTTCAGGCCGGTTTGGACGGTCGGTTCGGGCGGCCCCTGACGCTGGTGTCGCCCAACCATGTGTGTTATGTGACGCCCGGATTTCCGGGTCATTGAACTTACCCGGTGATCACGGATCCAACCGGGTAATTGCTCAAAGCAAACGAAAGCAGTCGAAAGGCCCTGATAATGAGTGATGTCGCCGAACGCGTGAAGAAGATCGTCATCGAGCATCTGGGTGTCGAGGAAGCGAAGGTGACCGAGTCCGCCAGCTTCATCGACGATCTGGGGGCCGACAGCCTCGACACCGTCGAACTGGTGATGGCGTTCGAGGAGGAGTTCGGGGTCGAGATTCCCGACGATGCCGCGGAGAAGATCATGACCGTCAAGGACGCGATCGACTTCATCGAGGCCAATACCGGCAAGTAAGCCGTTCGGGCATGGCGTGGGGACCAGCCTTTTGCGTCCCCCGCCGCCCGGTCAATCCGTCGAAACGTTTTCGAGGAACAGCATGCGCCGCGTTGTCGTAACCGGCCTGGGCATGGTCAGCCCCCTTGGCGTGGGGGTGAAGACCAACTGGGACCGGCTCACTAACGCCGAGTCCGGCATCTCCAGAATCGAACGGTTCGACGTTTCCGACCTGCCATCCAGGATCGCGGGGCAGGCGCCGCGCGGCGAGGCGGGGTCGGGCCTGTGGCATCCGGCGGATTTCGTGCCGCCAAAGGAAGTCCGCAAGAACGACGAATTCATCCTGTTCGCGATGGCCGCGGCGAAGGAAGCCGTGGAGGATGCGGACTGGACCCCCGATGACGAGCGGGAGCGGGAACGCACCGGCGTCATGATCGGGTCGGGCATCGGCGGCCTCCAGGGCATCTCCGACGCCCACACGACGCTCCTGGAGCGCGGCCCCCGGCGCATGTCGCCCTTCTTCATCCCGGCCGTGCTGATCAACCTCGCCTCGGGCCAGGTTTCCATCCAGTACGGGTTCAAAGGGCCGAACCATTCGGTCGTCACCGCCTGCTCGACAGGCGCCCACGCGATCGGGGACGCCTCGCGCCTCATCATGTGGGATGACGCCGACGTCATGGTCGCCGGCGGCGCGGAGGCGGCGATCTGCCGTTTGGGCCTCAGCGGGTTCGCCGCCGCCCGTGCGCTCTCCACCAGCTACAACGACACGCCGGAAAAGGCGTCCCGCCCCTACGACAAGGGCCGCGACGGCTTCGTCATGGGCGAAGGCGCCGGCATCGTCGTGCTGGAGGAGCTTGAGCACGCGAAGAAGCGCGGCGCGAAGATCTATGGCGAGATCGTGGGCTACGGCATGTCCGGCGACGCCTACCATGTCACAGCCCCGCCGGAAGACGGCAATGGCGGCTTCCGGGCCATGGACGCGGCGATGAAGCGCGCCGGGCTCAATCCTGAAGACATCGGCTATGTGAATGCCCACGGCACCTCCACCCCGCTGGGCGACGAGATCGAACTGGGGGCGGTCAAGCGGCTGTTCGGACCGGCGATCGACAACCTCTCGATGTCGTCCACCAAATCGGCCATCGGCCACCTGCTGGGCGCAGCCGGGGCGGTGGAAGCGATCTATTCGATCCTCGCCATCCGGGACGGAATTGTGCCGCCGACGCTCAACCTCGACGATCCGTCGGATAGTTGTGTCGGCGTCGATCTGGTGCCCAGGCAGGCGAAGGAGAAGAAGGTGCGGGCCGCGCTGTCCAACAGCTTCGGCTTCGGCGGCACCAACGCCAGCCTGATCTTCAAGCAGTTTAGCTGAGGCCGCGCGTCATGCGGGCGCTGGCGCGGATCTTCGCGGGGCTGACCGCGCTCGCCGTCATCGCGGCGGGCGCGTTCTGGTTCGTCATGCTCGAATTCCAGGAGCCGGGCACGCTCGCCGAGGAGACGATCGTCCAGGTCCCGCGCGGGACCGGCCTCAACGCCATCGCCGACCGGCTGGTCGAAGCCGACGTGATCGACAATCGCTGGATATTCATCGCCGGCGTATACGCCAACCGGCAGGAGCGCGCGCTCCAGGCCGGCGAATACGCCTTTCCGGCGAATGTCAGCCCGGAAGAGGCCATGACGCTGATGGCCACCGGCCAGACCGTCACCTATTCCGTCACGGTCCCGGAGGGCCGGACGTCGGCTGAGATCGTCGCCACCCTCCAGGAGGAGGACCGGCTGACGGGAGAGATCGAAAGCGTTCCACCCGAAGGATCGCTCCTGCCGGAAACCTATCACTATGTCCGGGGCGACAGCCGGGAAAGCATCCTCGACCGTATGGAGGCGGCGATGGACGAGGCGCTGGCGTCAGCGTGGGAGGACCGGGAGGAGGGGTTGCCCTACGAGACGCCGGAGGAAGCCCTCACCATGGCCTCGATCATCGAGAAGGAGACCGGCGTTGCCGGCGAACGGCCGATGGTCGCCAGCGTCTTCGTCAACCGGCTGCGTCGGGGCATGCCGCTGCAATCGGACCCGACGGTGATCTACGCGCTGACGGAAGGGGCCGCCCCGCTGGGCCGGGAATTGCTGCGCACGGATTGGGCGTTCGAATCCCCCTACAACACCTATCACGTTGCAGGACTGCCGCCGGGACCGATCGCCAATCCCGGCATCCAGTCCATCCAGGCGGCCCTGAATCCCGCCGACACCGACTACCTCTATTTCGTCGCCGACGGCACTGGCGGCCATGCCTTCGCCGAGACCCTGGCCGAACACAACCGCAACGTCGCCCAATGGCGCCGCGTCCGCCAGCAGTCGGAGGAGTGACAACAAGCCCCGTACTCCGCCTGCCATGGACACCGTATGGATGCTGGATCAAGTCCAGCATGATGTTGTTTTTATTGGTCATTCCGGACTTGATCCGGAATCCATAGGCCCTTGCCGCATCACCGGCACAGGAAGAGGAAGGCGCTACCCCTGCAGCGCCCCGTGGCCCAGGAGGATGAGCGCGAAGACGCTGGCGCCGAACAGGACCAGCGCGACCGCCTCGCGGACGGCAATGGTGAGTTCGGAACGATCGGCATCCCGATCGAACGGCAGATGGGCCATGGCGAGCCCTCCGATATAGTTTCATCAATATTAGATGAATTTTAAATAGCGCCGTCCAGCGCTCTTTTGGATGACCGCCGTCACAGCGCCGTCTCCCGCGCCCTTTCCTCCTGCTCCAGCGACGGTTTCCGGGGCATCCGCGCCAGCAGCCGGTCGGTCAGCGACGGCGGCAGCGCGCCTACCATCCAGACGCCGAAATAGATGGGGAAGGGGAAGGCAATGCGCGCCCGGTCGCGGGCCAGGCCGCGCCGGATGATCCTCGCCGCCTTCGCGGCGTCCATCAGCAGGGGCATCCGGAACGGGTTGACCGACGTCATCCGCGACCGCACGAAGCCGGGGCAGATGACGCTGACTTGCACGCCCCTGGGCTTCAGCGCGCCGCGCAGGCTTTCGCCATAGATCCTGACGGCGGCCTTCGACGCGCAATAGGCGGGCGTGCTGGGAAAGCCGCGGAAGGCGGCGAGGGAACTCATCAGCGCGATCTGGCCGCGCCTGCGGGCCGCCATGCGCTCGATCAGCGGATGAACGGTGTTCAGGACGCCGTCGAGATTGGTCGCGAAGATCCGCCGTGCCTGCTCATCGCTTTCCTTGCCGCCGCTGGTCCCGCCGGAGATGCCGGCATTGGCGATGACGAGGTCGATCGGCGTCGCCTCGTCGACGGTCGCCAGCCAGTCGGCGAGGAAGTCGCGATCGGTCACGTCGATCGTCGCGGCGCGCACCTCCGCCCCGGCCGCCCGGCACTTGGTCGCGACCTCGTCCAGCCGGTCCAGGTCGCGCCCGGTCAGGATCAGGGTCTTCCCTTCTGCGGCGTAGTCTAGCGCCAGCGCCTCGCCTATGCCGCTCGACGCGCCGGTGATCAGGATCGTCTGGGGCTCGCGCATGAGGCTCCGTTCCGTCGGAAGGTTGTTGCCGTCAGGCATCCGGGGCTATAAGGACCGCGCTTTGCCTCATTGGCAACCCGTTCGGCCGAAACCCTCAAGACCTGAACCCCGCAGACCCATGGACGCCTCCTCACCCGCCCTTTCCAGCATGACCGGCTTCGCGCGCGTCGAAGGCGGGGAGGGCGCGCTCTCCTGGGTGTGGGAGGCGCGCAGCGTCAACGGCAAGGCGCTGGACCTGCGCTGCCGGCTGGCGTCTGGTCACGAGAGGCTGGAGCCCGTGGCGCGGGCGGAGCTCGCCCGCCGCTTCAAGCGCGGCAACGTCACCGTCTCCCTGACCGTCGCGCGCGTCGCCGGCGCGTCGGCCTATGCGATCAACCGGCCGTTCCTGGAGGAGGTGCTGGCGGTCGCCCGCTCCGCCGATCCGGAGACGCCGCCGCGCATCGACGCGCTGCTGGCGGTGCGCGGCGTGGTGGAGCCGGTGACGGGCGATGGCGAGGCCGACGCCGAAGCGAGCGCGGGTCCGATCGAACGCGATCTGCGAATCTTGCTCGACCGTCTGGCCGAAGCCAGGGCGGAGGAGGGGCGACGTCTCGCCTCGGCGCTGGGCGGCCATATGGAGAAGATCGAATCGCTGGTCGCCGAGGCGGCCGCCACCGCCGCCGTCCAGCCGGAGGCGCTGAAGGAGAGGCTGCGCACGCAGGTCACGGCCCTCCTCGACGCCTCGCCGGCGCTGTCGGAGGAACGGCTGGCGCAGGAAGCGGCCCTGCTGATACTGAAGGCCGACGTTAGGGAGGAGCTTGACCGGCTGACCGCCCATATCGCCCAGGCCCGCCAGCTTCTCGGCTCCGGAGAGCCGTCCGGCCGGCGGCTGGATTTCCTCTGCCAGGAATTCAACCGCGAGGCCAACACCCTTTGTTCCAAATCGTCGGACGTGGCGCTGACCCGTATCGGGCTCGACCTCAAGGCGACGATCGATCAGTTCCGTGAGCAGGTGCAGAACATCGAATGACCCCAGAGGCGGCCACCCCGCCGGCCGCGGCCGGCGACACCCATCCCGAAATCCATCGTCGCGGGCTGATGCTTGTGCTGTCCTCGCCCTCGGGCGCGGGGAAGACCACGATCTCCCGGCAGTTGCTGGAGCGTGACGAGAATTTGGCCATGTCCGTCTCCGTCACCACCCGCCCGATGCGGCCGGGGGAAGAGGAGGGGGTGGACTATTATTTCGTCTCGCCCGAACGGTTCCGGCAGATGGTGGCGAACCGGGAGCTTCTTGAACACGCGAAGGTCTTCGGCCACGAATACGGCACGCCCCGTTTCGCCGTGGAGGCAGCGCTGTCCGAAGGCCGCGACGTCCTGTTCGACATCGACTGGCAGGGCACCCAGCAGCTTCGCGATTCCGCGCGCGGCGATTTGGTCAGCATCTTCGTCCTGCCGCCCTCCGCCGAGGCGCTGGAAAGCCGCCTGCGCTCCCGCGCCCAGGACAGCGAGGAGGTGATCGCCGGCCGGATGGCGAAGGCGTCGGAAGAGATCAGCCACTACCCGGAATATGACTACATCATCGTCAACAAGGTGCTGCGCAAGAGCGTAACCCAGGCCGAAGCCATCCTCCGCGCCGAACGCCTGAAACTCGCCCGCCAGACCGGCCTCTCGGACTTCGTGCAGGACTTGAAGAACGACCTATAACCTACCCTCTCCCCTTGTGGGAGAGGGAGGGACCCGCGAAGCGGGAGGGTGAGGGGTCTCGTTCTTCAAACGCCCTCGCCAGCCGCGCGAACCCCGCCACGTCGATCTCCTCCGCGCGCGCGGTCGGCGGCAGTTCCGCCGCTTCCAGCAACGCCTCGGCGTTCCCCAGCGTCTTCAGGCTGGCGCGCAGCATCTTCCGGCGCTGGCCGAAGGCGGCCGCCACCACCGTCTCCATCGCCGCCCAGGATGCCGGCTCCGGCGTCGGGCGCGGCGTCAGATGGACGATTGTCGACTCCACCTTGGGCGGCGGGGTGAAGGCGCGGGGCGGCAGGGTCATGACGGGCCGGGCTTCGGCCTTCCATTGGGTCATGACCGACAGCCGGCCGTAATCCTTTGTGCGGGGACGGGCGACCAGCCGGTCGGCGACCTCCTTCTGGAACATCAGCGTCAGGCTGCGGAACGCGTCCATCCGCTTCAGCCAGCCCAGCAGCAGGGGCGTGGCGACGTTGTAGGGCAGGTTGGCGACCACCGCGCGCGGGGCGGGGGCGAGATCCACCGGATCGGCCTCCAGCGCGTCGCCCTCGACGATGGTGAGCCGCCCTCCCGCCGCCGCCTGGAGGTCGGCCAGCGCCGCGACGCAGCGCGGGTCGCGCTCCACCGCCACCACGGCGCGGGCGTCGGTGGCCAGAAGGGCGCGGGTCAGCCCGCCGGGGCCGGGCCCCACCTCCATCACCGTGACGCCCGAAAGGTCGCCGGCCGACCGCGCGATGCGGGCCGTGAGGTTGAGGTCCAGGAGGAAGTTCTGTCCCAGCGCCTTGCGCGCCCCCAGCTCGTGGCGCGCGATCACCTCCCGCAGCGGCGGCAGGGCGGCAGGATCGAAGGGCGTCCGGCCGGGGCTGTCTCCCGGATCAGCCAAGATCGTTCGCGACGGCGGCGCGGCGCGCCCGCTGGGCGGCGGTGCGGTCGGCCAGCTCCAGCGCGGCGATGAAGCTCTCGGCGCTGGCGATGCCCTTCCCGGCGATGCTGAGCGCCGTGCCATGGTCGGGGGAGGTGCGGACGAAAGGCAGGCCCAGCGTGGTGTTGACGCCCCGGTCGAAATCCAGCGTCTTGATCGGGATCAGCGCCTGATCGTGATACATGCAGATCGCGGCGTCGTACTGCGCCCGCGCCCGCTCGTGGAACATCGTGTCCGCCGGGTGCGGCCCGTCGACCGCCAGCCCCATGGCGCGCAGTTCGTCCACCGCCGGGCGGATGATCTCATCCTCCTCGGTCCCCAAGCCGCCCTTCTCCCCGGCATGGGGGTTGAGGCCGGTGACCGAGAGGCGCGGCGGCGTCAGCGAGAAGTCCCGATTCAGCGCGTCGGCGGTGACCAGCGCGCAATGGATGATGGCTTCCTTCGTCAGCAGCGCCGGCGCCTCGCGCAGCGGCACATGGATCGTGACCGGCACCACGCGCAATTCGGAACAGACCAGCATCATCACCGGCCGGGTCTTGGTTCCCGAAAGATCGGCGAGGAACTCGGTATGGCCGGGGAAGGCGAAGCCGCTTTCGTAGAGGGCGCTCTTCTGGATGGGGTTGGTCACCACCGCCGCCGCGCGTCCTTCGCAAGTCAGCGTTACGGCCTGTCGGATGCTGTCCATCACGGCCCGGCCGTTCTTCGGGTCCGGGCGGCCGGGGATGGATTCGACCGCCATCTCCAGCGGCAGGACCGGTAGCGCCTGGTCGAACGCCTCCACAGCGTCCTCCGGCCGGTCGATGGCTTCGACCGGCAACCGCCAGCCCAGATGATCCGCCAGCGTCTTCACCCGCTGCGGGCTGTCGATCAGGAAGAAGGGCGGCAGGCCGCGATCGTAGCGCACGCTCCAGGCCGCCAGCGTGATCTCCCCGCCGATGCCGGCCGGTTCGCCCATCGTGACGGCAAGCGGCAGAGGCGCGCGCCGCGCCATCACACGCGGACGTCGATGAACGCCGCCGCCCGCAGGTCGCGCAGCAGGCGACGCTGCAGCATGTCCACCCGCTGGATGCCCAGGCTGCGGGCGATGTCCTCGCGGGACGGGCCGGCATTGTCCGGCTCCTCACGGTCGCAGACCATGAAGAAGACGGCCCCGTCCTGCGCCCGCTGAACCCCGGTGGCCTGCCCGACCTCCAGGTCGGCGACCAGCTCGCTCAGCGCCGGCGGCAGGTTGCGGATCTCGCCTCGCCCGGCATCCGTCGTCCCGCCCACGCCCAGCGCGTCGGCTTGCGCCTGAAGGGAATCGCAGCCGTCGACGGCGGCGCGGGCTTCCTCCACCCGCGCCACCACGCCGGCCACGTCGGCCTGGGTCGGATTGGGCGGGTAGGGGATGGCCAGCCGGCGCAGGCTGATGACCGTGTCGCCCGGATCGGGCAGCAGCGCGCGCCGCTGATCGCGCAGCAGCAGGATGTGATAGCCCATCACCGTGCGGATCGGGCTGGACACCGTGCCCGGCTCCATCGCGGCGACCGCCTCATCCAGGGCGGGATCCAACTGTCCTTCGATCACCCAGCCCATGTCGCCGCCCTGGGCCGCGCCGGCGGACTGGCTGAATTGCCTTGCCACGGCAGAGAAGCTGGCGCCGGCCCTGATCTGCTGGACCAGGCTCTCGGCAAGCTGCCGCACCCGGGCCTCCTGGCTCGGCTCGTCAACGGACAGGAAGATCTCCGCCAGCAGATATTCCGGGCGGCCGCGATCGGCCTCCATCCGGCTCAGGACGTCGTTGATTTCCTCCTCGCCGATATTCACCTGGGTCGCCAGCCGCCGCTGCACCATCTCGCTCCAGGCGATGTTGGTGCGGATCTGCGCCTCCAGGGTGGAAAGGGGGATGCCCGCCTGTCCCAGCATCTGGCGCATCTGGTCGGGCGACATGCCGTTCTGCGAGGCGACGGTCGCCACCGCCTCCTCCACGCGCGCCGGGTCGACCTCGATGCTCAGACGCTGCGCCTCCTGGCGTTGCAGCGTCTCGTCGATCAGCGACCGCAGCACCTGGGGACGCAGCCGGTCCCGGTTCTCCGCCGTGTCGGCCAGCCCCGAGGTCAGGAGCCCCAGCCGCAGCCGGGCCTCCAGGTCGGAGGTGGAGACGATGTCGTCATTCACGACGGCCGCGATGCTCTCGCTGGCCGACTGGGCGTAGGCGCCGCCGGCTACCGTCAGGCAGATCAGCAGCAGGGGCGCGAAGATGCGGAAGGCTCGGATCATGGCTCGCCGGATTAACAGGCTTGGAGGCGGCGGTAAACAGTCATGCACGGGTTCAGCCATCCTCCAGATGCAGCAGCGTGGCCGTGCCGATCATCAGCGCGATCAGCGCCGGGCTCCAGGCCGCCATCAGCACGGGGATGCTTTCCGCCAGCCCCAGCGCCAGGACCAGGTCGTTCATCAGGAATAAAGTGAAGCCCGTGACCACCCCGCCGATCACCATCACCAGCGCCCCGCCGCGCCGCGTCTGGCGCAGAGAGAAGGCGGCGGCGAACAGCACCATGGCCGCCAGCAGGAAGGGCTGGGCCAGCAGGGCGTTGTAGTAGATGCGGTGGCGCAGGCTGGAGAAGCCGGTTTCCTCCAGCGTCCGGATGAATTCCGGCAGGTCCCAGAAGGACAGCGTCTCCGGCGTGGCGAAGCTGTCCTCTATGCTCTGCGGCGTCAGGTCGGTCGGCAGCCGGTAGGCCGGCACGAACCGCGGCTGTTCGGCGCCCATGGTTACCCGGGCGGACAGCATCTCCCAATAGCCGTTCCTCAGCGTCATGCGCTCGGCGTCGATGCGACCCTCATATTCGTTCTCCGGCCCGTAGAGGAAGACGATGGCGTTCTCCAGCGCCACCTCCTCCGGATCGGTCTGGGTGGCGAAGATGATCGCGCTGCCGTCCTCGCTGCCCTGGCGCAGCCAGATGCCCCCGCCTGAGATTTCCAGGAAACTGGTCCGGCCCTCGAAATAGGCCGCCTCCATCTGCTCGTACTTGGTCAGCATCGCCGCGCCGATCGGGTTGATCACCCCGATCTTGGCGACGCCCAGCCCGGCGGCGACCACCAGGACGGGGAACAGGAACTGCCAGACTGACACGCCGGCCGCCCGCGCCACCACCAGCTCCTGGCTGCGCGTCAGCCGCCAGAAGGTGAACATGGCGCTGAACAGCACGGCGAAATGGAACAGCGTCTGGACCGTCTCCGGCAGCTTCAGCAGCGTCAGCTTCAGCACCACGCCGAAGCCGATGGCGTCGCGGGACGCCGCGCGGCGCAGCATCTCCACGATCTCGAACAGCCAGATGACGCCGGTGAGGATCAGCATCAGCCCCAGGAACCACATCAGGTACTGGCGGGCGATGTAGAAGGAAAGCGTGCGGGACAGTCTGATCATGTCGCGTTCCGGTCGGTCAGGCCGTCGCGTGGAGGATGCGCCGCCGCCACGCGCCCGGCCGGCGGTGCATCAGCAGGATCCCGGCCACCATGGCCGCCAGCGGCAGCGCGTAGAGCGCGGGGAACAGGGAAGCATTCTCCTGTGATGCGCTCGACAGGCCCATATAGCAGGCCTGCAACAGCACCACGGCGGCGATGGCGCCCAGAAGCCGGCCGTTCTGGCCGCGCCGGCTGAACTCCCCGGACAGCAGCGCGCCCATCGCGATCGCGACGAAGCCGAACGCCATCAGGGGGCTGGACAGGCGCTGGTGGCCCTCGCTGCGCAGTTCCACAGACTGCGCGGCCTCCCAATTGTCCTCCATGTCGGGGTTCAGAAGCTCTCCGATGAAGCGCTCGTCGGCGTCCCGGTTGCGGACGGCGTCGGCCACCTGCGGCTCCAGCGTCTGCAAATCCACCGCATACTGGTCGAAATAGAGGACGTTGACCTGGTTCGTCGCGCGCACCGCTTCCTGCCGGTTGCCGTCGAACAGCACCACCTGCGGGCCGGCATCGGCGTTCACCAGCGCGCCGCGCTCCGCCACCATCGTCACCGGCTCCGCCGGGTCGCGGTTGTCGTGGATCAGGATGCCCGAAAGCTCCCCGTTGCGCGCCCGCTCCCGGATATAGACGGTCAGCCCGTCCGACAGGGCGTTGAACTGGCCCTCGCGCAGGAACAGGGCGGAATAATCGGCGCGGACCACAGTCCGGATGTCACGGAAGGTCTGGTTGGACACCGGCACGAAATAGAGATTGAGCGCCATCACCGCCAGCGCCACGACGATCGCCATGGCCGCCGCCGGCAAGGCCAGCCGCACCGGCCCCATGCCCGCCGCCCGCATCACCACCAGCTCGCTGTCCTGGAGCAGGCGGTTGTAGGTGAACAGCACCGCGCCGACCATCGCCACGGGTATGACGACGGTCAGGAACTTCGGTAGCGACAGCACCACCATCTGGAGGAAGATGCCGAACGGCGCGGACCCGTCGACGATCACCTCGATCAGCCGCAGGGACTGGGTGAGCCAGATCGCGAAGGTCAGCACGGTCGTCGAGATCACGGTCGCGACGGCCAGATGACGGAAGATGTAAAGGCTGATACGGTTCATCGCCGCGCACTATATACGAGCCGCCGGGGCAGGGGGAAAGGCCGTGGACGACCTTTCCGCCATATTGTCCTGGCGCGTCTCCGGATCCTTCTTCGCCGGCCGCCGCCATTTCCTTCCGGCGCGCGGGGCTCAACCGAAACGCAAGACCGAGGGCTTTTGAATGAAGATCAGCTTTGCCGATTTGTCGCTGCCCAAGAAGGGCGCCGTGGTCGCCGGAATCCTGTCCGACGGGGCTCTGACACCGGCCGCCGCCTCGCTTGACGAGAAGACCGGAGGGCTGGTCGGCCGGGCGCTTGCCGCCGCCCCGCGCTTCAAGGGCAAGCGGGAAGACCTCCTGTCCATCGTCGCCCCCTCCGGAATCGACGCCGACCGGATTCTCCTGGTCGGGCTGGGCGACGCGGGCAAGCTGGACGCCATCGCGTTGCAGAAGGTCGGTGGCGTGGTGCTGGCGAACCTCTTTCGCATGAAGGATGCGGAGGCAACGATCCTGCTCGACGGCGTGGAGGCGGAAGATTCGGCGGCGGATGTCGCGTTCGGCGCTCTCCTGCGCTCCTACCGGTTCGACAAGTACCGCACGACCCGGAAGCCGGAGGCGCTGCCTGCCCTCGCCAAACTGACGGTGGGTTCGGCGAACAAGGCCGCGGCCAAGAAGGCGTTCGCCCGGCTGGAGAAGATCGCCGACGGCGTCTTCCTGACCCGCGACCTGGTGACGGAGCCGGCCAACGTCCTCTATCCCGAAAGCTTCGCCGAACGGTGCCTGGAGCTGGCCTCGCTGGGCGTCGAGGTCGAGGTGCTGGACGAAAAGAAGATGAAGAAGCTGGGCATGGGCGCGCTGCTCGGCGTCGGGCAGGGCTCCGTCCGCGACAGCCGGCTCGTCGTCATGCAGTGGAAGGGCGGCAAGGATAAGGACCAGCCCGTCGCCTTCGTCGGCAAGGGCGTGACCTTCGACACCGGCGGCATCTCCATCAAGCCGGCCGGCGGGATGGAGGACATGAAGTGGGACATGGGCGGCGCCGGCGTCGTCACAGGGCTGATGAAGGCGCTGGCCGGCCGGAAGGCGAAGGTGAACGCGGTCGGCGTGATCGGGCTGGCGGAGAACATGCCATCCGGATCGGCGCAGCGCCCGGGCGACGTGGTCACCTCCATGTCCGGTCAGACGATCGAGGTGCTGAATACCGACGCCGAAGGCCGCCTCGTGCTGGCCGACGCACTCTGGTACGCCCAGGACCGGTTCAAGCCCCGCTTCATGGTCAATCTGGCGACCCTGACCGGCGCGATCATCGTGTCGCTCGGCACGGACTATGCCGGCCTGTTCGCCAATGACGACGAACTGTCCGATCGTCTGACCGCCGCCGGCAAGGCGGTGGAGGAGCATCTGTGGCGGATGCCGCTCGGCGACAGCTACGACCGGCAGATCGACAGCGACATCGCTGACGTCAAGAACATCTCAGGCAGCCGCAATGGCGGGGCCATCGTCGCCGGCCAGTTCCTCCAGCGCTTCGTCAACAAGACGCCGTGGGCGCATCTGGACATCGCCGGCGTCACCTGGTCGAAGAAGGATACGCCCACCGTGCCCAAGGGCGGCACGGCCTTCGGTGTCCGCCTGCTCGACCGTCTCGTCGCCGATCATTACGAAGGCTGATGACGGAGATCCGCTTCTACCATCTCGTCCGCAAGTCGCTGGACCAGGCGCTGCCCGAACTCCTGGAGAAATGCCGGGAGCGCGGGTGGCGCGCGGTGGTCATGGCAGGGTCGGAGGACAGGGTGGAATCCCTCGTCCAGACGCTCTGGACCTATAGCGAACGCAGCTTCCTGCCCCATGGCGGCGCGAAGGACGGGGAGGCGACTCGGCAGCCCATCTGGCTGACCGTCCAGGACGAAAACCCGAACGGCGCCACCGTGCTGTTCCTGACCGACGGCGCGAACTCCGCCCGCATCACCGACTACAATCTGGTCTGCGACCTGTTCGATGGCAACGACACCGAAGCGGTCGCGCAGGCGCGGGAACGCTGGAAGCATTGCCAGCAGGCCGGCCATACGCTGGCCTATTGGCAGCAGGGGGAAGCGGGAAACTGGCAGGAGAAGCGCCGCGTGGAAGGCGGCGGCGGGCCTTCGGAGGCGGATGCCTAAAGCGCCAGCGCCGGATCGTCGTCCGCGTCGCGATCCTGTCGAAGCGCGGCTAGAACATTGTCGCGCTCCTCCGCGATGGCGGCCATGTCGCGCGGATGGGCTATCTCCGTCGCGCAGCCATCGTGGACGGCGCGGGCGTGGCGGGCGACCAGCCGTCTCTGGTCGGCAGTCAGCGGCTCCCCCGCGATCAGCCTCAGCACCTGCAACAGCCGGAGGCCCGCGGCGCGCGACCCGTGGACGTGCGGGCGCATATTGTCCAGGAAATGATCGGCCATGGTCTCGAAGGTGATAGGGGTCTCGATCAGCCTCGCCGCGCCGGCTTCATCTCGCCAGACACGGCGCACTGGCGCCTTCCGGGCGAGGAGGCAGAGCGCCGATCCCGCCCAGTTCATGGCCGTGATCGCGGTGAACGGATCGTTGACCGCCGGCGAAAGCGCCCTCACCGCCACCTCGACAAGCTGGTCGATGATGAAGACGATGTCCTGGTTGGCGGTGCGCTCGTCGCCCAGCGCCACCACTTCCGCCAGGGCGTCCGAATCCTCTTCGGTCAGCGGATTCTCCCCCGCAACCGTCAGCAGGGGGCGCCCCTGCACGGCGAACCCGCCCTGCGGACAGGCGAGGCGGACCACCAGTCCGCGCTCTGCCGCCAGCTCTATCAGGGCGTGGCGGTTGACATTCTGTACATAGCCCGATCGCGGCGCGTTCACGGCCTGTCGGCGCCCGGTTTCGGGCGGGACGTCTCCGCCGCCGGCGCCGTCTTCCTCCAGCCCTGCGATATGGTGCTGAAGGTTGTGGCCCAACTGTCCCAGGATGTTTGAGATGTTCAGCATCTCCGGGACGTGGTGGATGAAGTAGATCAGCACCGTCAGGCTCGCCAGCGTCAGGCCCAGCGCCGTTATCACCGAAAGACGCGGGAGGAACGCCTCTTCACCGTCGCCACGGGTCGAAACCAGGACGGTTATGCAGAAGGCGAAAGTGGCGACGAAGACGCCCAGCGTGACCTGATTGCCCCGATCGCTCATGAAATTGGTGATCAACCGGGGACCGAACGTGCCGGAGGCGTGGGCGAAGGCAGCGATGGTGAGGGAGAAGGCCACGCCGGCGACCGTGATCATCGATCCAGCGATGGCGCCCATCAGGGTGCGGATCGCGCCCGCATCGTCTGGCGTCAACCAGCCGACGGCGCGGGGCCAGCCATCGACGCGGTAATCGATAAATAGGGTGAGGGCGGCTACTGCCAGAGCGAGAATCAGCAGCAGGGTAGGCAGGAACCAGTAGCTGGCGCTGACCGACCGGAACAGCCGGAAGGGCAGGCGGTGGACGGCCCGGAGGTTCATCCGGTCGCCTCCAGAGCCTCCTGGGCGGCCAGCCAGCTTTCCTCGGCTTCCGCGATTCGGCTGGCGGTCTCGTGCAGCCTGATCTGCAATTCCGTCACCTTTTCAGGCGGGCCGTCATAGAGGCCGGAATCGGCCAGCTTGCCCTCCAGCGCCGCGCGCTCCCTCTCCAGCTTCGCGATCAGCGCCTCCGCCTCCTTCGCCCGGCGGCGCAACGGGGCCTGGGCGGCGCGGTTCTCCGCCGCCGCCCGCCGGACATCCTTGCGGTTGGCGATGTCGGCGCCGTCCGTCTTTTCCGCCCGAAGCTCCGCCCGTTCCTGGCGACGCTGTTCGTTCAGCAGTTTCCGGTAATCGTCGATATCGCCGTCGAACGGGCTGACCGTCCCGTCGGCGACCAGCCACAGCCGGTCGGCCGTCAACTCGATCAGGTGCGGGTCATGGGTGATCAGCACCACCGCGCCTTCATAGGCGTTGATCGCCTGGACCAGCGCCTGCCGGCTGTCGACGTCCAGATGGTTGGTCGGCTCGTCCAGCAGCAGGATGTGCGGCGCGTCGCGGCTGACCAGCGCGAACAGCAGCCGCGCCTTCTCGCCGCCGGACATGTCGGCGATCTTCGTCTCCGCCCGCTTCTGGGGGAAGCCGAAGCGGCCCAGATGGGCGCGGACCTTCTCCTCCGTGGCCGGCTTCATCCAGGCCATCGCCTGGGCCAGCGCCGTCAGGCGCGTGTCCAGCTCCTCCGTCTGGTGCTGGGCGAAATAGCCGACCTTCAGCTTCGACGACTTGCGGACCGTGCCGTCCAGCGGCTTCAGCCGGTCGCCCAGCAGCTTGACGAAGGTGGATTTGCCGTTGCCGTTCGCGCCCAGCAGCGCGATCCGGTCCTCCCCGTCCAGCCGCAGAGACAGGCCGGACAGCACGATTTTCTCCCCATAACCGGCCTTGACGCCCTCCAGCGTCAACAGCGGGGGGGACAGGGGTTCCGGCGAGGGGAAGTCGAAGGTGACGGTCCGCTCATCGGCGACCGACGCGATCGGCTCCATCCGCTCCAGCGCTTTGATGCGGCTCTGCGCCTGCCGGGCCTTCGACGCCTTGTAGCGGAACCGGTCGATGAAGGCCTGCATGTGCCGCCGCTGGGCAAGCTGCTTGGTCTGCTGGGCCGCCAGATGCTCCAGCTTCATCCGCCGCGTGCGTTCGAACTGGTCGTAGCCGCCGGCGTAGGAGATCAGCTTGCCGTTATCCAGATGGATGGTGGTGTCGACGACGCGGTTCAGCAGGCCGCGGTCATGGCTGACCATCAGCATGGTCGCCGGATAGGATTTCAGGAACCCCTCCAGCCACAGCGCCGCCTCCAGGTCCAGATGGTTGGTCGGCTCGTCCAGCAGCAGCAGGTCGGGGCGGGTGAAAAGCGTCGCGGCCAGGGCCACGCGCATCCTCATGCCGCCGGAGAATTCCCGGCAGGGGCGGGCCTGCGCGCTGTCGTCGAAGCCAAGGCCGCTCAGGATCGCGCCGGCCCGCGCCGGGGCGGCATGGGCCTCGATGTCGGCCAGCCGTGTGTGGATTTCCGCGATCCGGTGCGGGTCGGTCGCCGTCTCGGCATCCGCCAGCAGGGAGGCGCGTTCCTTGTCGGCGGCCAGCACCGTCTCCAGCAGGCTCCGATCGCCGTCGGGCGCCTCCTGCGCGACGGTGCCGATTCGCCAGCGTTGCGGCACGGCGATTGACCCGCCGTCGGACGCGATAGTCCCCAGGATCAGGCGCAGAAGCGTCGTCTTGCCGGTGCCGTTCGGACCCACGAGGCCGACGCGATGGCCCTCATGGACGGCCACCGTCGCCTCGTCGAACAGGGTACGGGCGCCGATGCGGTAGGTGAGGTCATTGATCTGAAGCATGGCGGGGGCTTGATAGCATGGCTTTCCGGGGTCGGCGAGGCGGGCGGTTGCCCCGCGACGCCGGGCCGTATATAAGGCCGCGCACTTTCAATCCCAACAGCGCTTCCAAGGAACTGCAATGGCCGTCGAACGGACCCTTTCGATCATCAAGCCGGACGCCACCCGCCGCAACCTGACCGGCAAGATCAACGCCCGGTTCGAGGAGCAGGGCCTGCGCATCGTCGCGCAGAAGCGCCTTCACCTGACCGGCGATCAGGCCGGCAAGTTCTACGCCGTCCACGCCGAACGCGCCTTCTTCAACGATCTCTGCGCCTTCATGACCTCCGGCCCGGTGGTCGTCCAGGTGCTGGAGGGTGAGAACGCCGTCGCCCGCAACCGCGAGATCATGGGCGCCACCAACCCGGCGAACGCCGCGGAAGGCACCATCCGCAAGGATTTCGCGGAATCGATCGAGGCCAACTCGGTCCACGGCTCCGACAGCGCGGAAAACGCCGCGACGGAAATCGCCTTCTTCTTCAGCCAGACCGAAATCGTCGGCTGAGCCCGGACGTTCCGGCTTCCTTGACGTCAGTCGAGGACAAGGGGAGGCTCCGGCCTCCCCTTTTTGTTTCTGGAAGTGGCCTCTCTCTCACCGCCAGTGGAGCGGCGGCGGCCCATGGAATCCAGCCTCCGCTGGAATGACCAATAAAAACAATGTCATGCTGGACTTGATCCAGCATCCATGGGAAGTCAACGCCGTACGGATTCCGGCTCGAAGGCCGGAATGACCAACATGGGAAACCTCACAGCCGAACTGTCAGAACATGTGTGACGCTCATGACGACCTCGTCACCTATCCGCCGCTCGGTACGCTGAAGCCGGTCGCCGACGATGTCTGGATCGTCGACGGGCCGGTCATCCGGTTCGGGCCCGCCTGGGCGCGGATGCCGTTCCCGACGCGGATGACCATCATCCGCCTTCCCGGAAACGCGCTGTTCGTCCATTCGCCGACGCCGCTGACGGACGGGTTGAGGGAGGAGGTTGCGCGGATCGGACGGCCGGCATGGATCGTCGGCCCGAACCGCATCCACTATTGGTGGATACCCGACTGGCGGGATGCCTATCCCGATGCCGAGATTTACCTGGCCCCGCGCATCCGGGAGCAGGCGCGCGGCCGGATCGACTTTCCCGCCCGCGAGCTGGCCGGCGAAACCGGCTATCCCTGGGACGAAGCCGTCGCGACCCTGCCGATCGAAAGCGGCTACATGACGGAGGTGGAGTTCTTCCATCGCCCCAGCCGGACGCTGGTCCTCACCGACCTGATCGAGAATTTCGAGCCGGAGAAGCTTGGGTCCCTCTGGACGCGCTGGCTGACCCGCCTCGGCGGCGTTCAGGATCCCGACGGGCAGATGCCTCGGGACATGCGCCTCACCTTCTCCCGCCACAAGGCGACGCTCCGCCGGGCGGTGGAGACGATGATCGGCTGGAAGCCCGATCGGGTCATCCTCGCCCACGGGCGCTGGTATCAGGAGGATGGAGAGGCGGAACTCCGCCGCGCGTTCCGCTGGCTTCTATGAATCGGGAAGGGCCATCGGCCCCGCGATCATCAGAGCAGGAACAGCGCCATGATGATCAGCAGCAGCGACACGCCGACGATGCTGTACGTGCTGAACTTGAGGAACCCGGACCAGAAAGCCTGCCGCGCCTCCAGCATCTCGTCTTCTCCAAGGCGCTTACCGTCGGTCGCCATCGATGCCTCACGATCGTCACAGAAACTAAGGGCTAATTAGAGTCCCGGCGGCGCTTAATCAAGCGAAATCAGGTCATCTCGTCGCAGGACGATCAGCGCGGCGGGGACAGCAGAACCTCTTGTTCCCAAACAGTTCCGTCCAGTTCGACCTCGCCGCCGCCCATCCGGGCGCGGCCTTCGGCGACCAGCTTCAACGCCATCGGATAGGCCTTGTGCTCCGCCACCAGCACCCGCGCCGCCAGCGCGTCGGGCGTGTCGCCCGGCATCACCGGGACGGCGGCCTGCGCGATGATCGGTCCGTCATCCATCTCCGCCGTCACATAATGGACGGTGCAGCCGGTGACGCGCACGCCGGCCGCCAGCGCCTGCTCATGGACATGCAGCCCCTTGAAGGCCGGCAGCAGGGAAGGGTGGATGTTGACCATCCGTCCCGCCCAGCGGTCGACGAAGCCCGGGGTCAGCAGCCGCATGAAGCCGGCGAGGCAGACCAGCTCCGCTCCCACCTCCTCCAGCGCCGCCGTCAGCGACGCCTCGAAATCCTCCCGCCCCGGATGGGCGCGGTGGTCGATGACCCGCGTCGGGATGCCGGCCGCTTCCGCCCTGGCCAGACCGGCGGCTCCGGGACGGTTGGAGATGACGGTGACGATCTCCGCCGGGAAGGCGGGATCGGCGCAGGAGTCCAGCAGGGCCACCATGTTGCTGCCCCGCCCGGAAATCAGCACGGCCGCCTTCAGGCGCGCCACGCCGCCTCCGCCCCGTCGATGCGGACCCGCTCGCCATCGCCGTCCTGGGCGCGTTCGACATGGCCGATGCGGCTGGCGGTCTCGCCATGGTCGCGCAGCAGCGCCAGGGCCTCCTCCGCGCGCGCCTCAGGCACGAGCACGACCATGCCAATGCCGCTGTTGAAGGTGCGCGCCATCTCGGTTTCGCTCAAATCCCCCGCGCGCTTCAGCCAGCCGAAAACCGGCGGCATCGTCCAGGCGGCGGCGTCCAGCCGCACGCCCAGCCCGTCGGGCAGCACCCGCGGGATATTCTCCAGAAGCCCGCCGCCGGTGATGTGGGCGAAGGCGTTCGCCGCCCCGGCTTCCAGCAGCGCCAGCGCGCTCTTCACATAGATGCGGGTCGGCGTCAGAAGCGCCTTGCCCAGCGTCCGCCCGCTGTCGAATGGCGCCGGCGCATCGTAGCGCAGCCCCTGCTCCTCCACGATCCGGCGGACCAGCGAGAAACCGTTGGAATGGACGCCGGTTGAGGCCAGCCCCAGCACGACGTCGCTTTCCGCCACCCTGTCGCCGGTCAGCAGTCGGTCGCGTTCCGCCGCGCCGACGGCGAAGCCGGCCAGATCGTAGTCGCCACCCGCATAGAGCCCCGGCATCTCCGCCGTCTCTCCGCCGATCAGCGCGCAGCCCGCCTGCCGGCAGCCTTCCGCGATGCCGGCGACGACGGCTTCGGCCTGGTCGACCTCCAGCTTGCCGGTGGCGAAATAATCCAGGAAGAACAGCGGCTCGGCGCCCTGCACCACCAGATCGTTCACGCACATCGCAACAAGATCGATGCCGACCGTGTTGTGCATACCGGCATCGATCGCGATCTTCAGCTTCGTGCCGACCCCATCGGTCGCCGCAACCAGCACGGGGTCCTTGAACCCTGCGGCCCTGGGATCGAAAAGGGCGCCGAAACCGCCCAGCCCGCCCATCGCGCCGTTGCGAAGCGTGCTTTTGGCGTGGGGTTTCAGGGCGTCGACGAACCTGTTGCCGGCATCGATGTCCACGCCGGCGCGCCGGTAGGCGTCGCCCCTGGCGGGAGGGCTGGCGGAAGATGGGGTGGTGATGGCAACCTCGCGCATGCTGGCGTATAACGGGCCTGCCTCGGCCGCGCCGAACATAGCCGAAACGGAACTCTTTGCAATGCTCCAACGCCTCGCGACTCTCGCCATCCTGTCCGTTCTGCTGGCCCTTCCGACGGGCGTCCGGGCGCAGGATGGCGCGGTGATCGAAACGCTGCCGCTGGAGCCGCCGGGAGCCGCGCAGGCTCAACCCGCGCCCGCGCCTCCTCCCGCGCCGGCGGCGACGCAGTCCGACGCCCTCTATACCGTGTCGGGGGTGGAGGTCGACGTCACCGCCGGCACGGCCTCCGAGGCGCGGGACCAGGCCTTTTTCCAGGGGCAGGGCATCGCGCTCGGCCAGCTCGCAGAACGGCTCGGCGTCAGCCAGGCGGAGCTTGATCCATCCAGCCTGCCGCCGGAGACGGTCGCGCGCCTGCTGCAGAGCTTCCAGGTGGAGGAGGAGCAGACGGCCGCCGGCCGCTACATCGCGACCCTCACCTATTCCTTCCGGCCCGAAGAGGTCCGCCAACTCCTGAGCAGCCGCGGCGCGACTTTCGCCGCGCCGCCGACCCAGCCGGCGCTCATCATCCCGGTCTATCGGGGCGAATCGGGCACGCGCCTCTGGGACAGCCCGAACCCCTGGCTCGCCGCCTGGCTGGACTTCCCGGACGGCAACAGCCTGGTGCCGGTCGTGGTGCCGTTCGGCGACCTCCAGGACATGCGGGAGGTCGACATCGACGCCGCGCTGTCGGGCGACACGGCGGCGCTGGAGACGATGGCGCAGCGCTATGGCGCGCGGGAGGTGGTGGTCGCGGTCGCCGAACCGCAGGGCGAATCCCTGTCGGTGACCGTCAACCGCTATGGCGGCCGGACGTCGGGCGGTTCCGAACAGATTTCCGTCCCACAGGCGGCAGAGGGGGAGGAGGGGGCGAACCAGCTTGCACTGGCGGTCGAACAGACCACCGCCCTCCTGGACGAATCCTGGCGCTCGCAGGCGCAGGTCCAGTCGGGCGAGCGCAACAGCATGACGGTGCTGGTGCCGCTCGCGGGGACCGGAGACAGCTGGTTCAACATCCAGGAGCGGCTGCGCCAGGTGCCGACGGTGGTCGAGGCCGACATCCTCAGCCTGTCCCCGCGCGAGGCGGTGGTCGATATCCGCTTCATGGGCAGCGAGGCGCAGTTTCGGGAGGCGATCGCCCAGCAGAACCTGACCATCCGCGAAGGCGTCTATGCACCCGAGCTTCGGCTGACGGGCGCGTTCTGATCCTGACAGGTGTCTGCGACAGGTATTGCCGCCCGTGTTCGAACGTGTCTTCAAGATGGGCGCGACGCTGCCCAACCTCGTCAGCCTGGGCCGCCTCTGCGCGTCGCCGGTCACCGTCTGGCTCGTCCTGATCGGGGAGTTCCAGTGGGCCTTCTGGCTGTTCGTCGTGTCCGGCGTCAGCGATGCCGTGGACGGCATCCTGGCCCGCCTGCTGAAGGCGCGGAGCGTGCTGGGCACCTATCTCGATCCGATGGCGGACAAGGCGATGCTCGTTGGCGCGTTCTTCGCTTTGGGCTATGCAGGCGTGATGCCGGTGTGGATCGTGGTCCTGGTCGTGTCGCGGGACCTCTTCATCATCGGCGGCGCGGTGCTGGTCCACACGCTGGCCGCGGGCGACGGGCCGATAAGGCCGTCGGCGATCAGCAAGATCAACACCTTCCTTCAGATCGTGCTCGCGGGCATCGGCCTGGCGGTGGGGGCGTTCGAGCTTGAGGCCTACGGGCTGGTGCCGCCGCTGGCCTGGGCGGTGGCGGTCACCTCGGTGGTGTCGGGCCTCGGTTATCTGGTAGAGGCGGGCCGCCGGATCGGATTGGAGGAAGTCTCATGACGGAAGCACGGAATCTGCGCTTCTGGCTGATCGGGCTGGTCGTCCTCTGCCTGCTGCTGTGGCTGCTGTCGGGCATGCTGATGCCCTTCGTCATCGGCATGGCGATCGCCTATCTGCTCGACCCGCTGGCCGATCGGCTGCAAAGGCTCGGCCTGCCTCGCTGGGTGGCGACCACGCTGGTGCTGCTGCTCTTCGCGGTCATCGTGATCCTGCTGCTGGTGCTGCTGGTGCCGATCCTCCAGAACCAGATAGCCCAGTTCATCGAGGCGCTGCCCTCCTACCGTGAATCGCTTCAGAACCTTCTGGCCCCGATCATCGGCCAGCTTCGCGACCAGATCGCCCAGCAGGATTTCGAGGAGGTCCGGTCCGCCGTCGGGGATTATGCCGGCAAGGCGCTGTCATGGCTGGGCACGGCGCTCGGCGGTCTCTGGCGCGGCGGGCTCGCCGTCATCGACGTGGTGTCGATCCTGGTCATCACGCCGGTCGTCGCCTTCTACCTGCTGCGCGACTGGGACGTGATGACGGACCATATCGACGAGCTGCTGCCCCGCCGGAGCGCCGCCACCATCCGGAGCCTTGCTCGTGAGGTCGACCGCACGCTCGCCAGCTTTGTGCGCGGGCAGGGGACGGTCTGCCTCGTGCTGGGCAGCTTCTACGCCATCGCGCTCGCCTTTGCTGGTCTGGATTTCGGCATCCTTGTCGGGCTGATGTCCGGCATCCTCAGCTTCATCCCCTTTGTCGGCACGATCGTCGGCTTCGTGGCCTCGATGGGCATCGCGCTCGTCCAGTTCGACAGCTGGACGATGTGGGCCGTAATCGCCGGCATATTCGTCTTCGGCCAGGTGGTGGAGGGCAACTTCCTGACGCCCAAGCTGGTTGGCGATTCCGTCGGGCTGCATCCGGTCTGGGTGATGTTCGCACTGCTCGCCGGCGGCAGCCTGTTCGGCTTCACCGGCGTGCTGCTGGCGGTGCCGGTGGCGGCGATCATCGGCGTGCTGATTCGGTTCTTCATCGGCCGCTACCGGGCCAGCGCCTATTATCATGATGAGGCGGTGATCCTTGATTCCGGCGGCGAACGCGCCCCCGCTTCGGACAATCCCTCCGCCATCGACGGCCGGCCGTGACGCCGGCCCGGCAGCTTCCGCTCGACCTCGGCCATCGGCCGGCGATGGGGGCGGAGGATTTTCTGGTCGCAGACAGCAATTCCGACGCCGTCGCCTGGCTGGACCGCTGGCCCGACTGGCCGGCCCCGGCGCTCGTGCTCCACGGCCCTGCCGGATCGGGCAAGACGCATCTGACCCAGGTCTGGCGGCATCGCACGAACGCCGTGACCGCGGACCCCGCGACCCTCGCCGACGCCAACCCCCTGGCGCTGATCTCCGCGCGCGGCGCGGTCGCCATCGACGATGCGGAGGCCGTGTGCGGCACGCCTGGCGAAACGATTCTCTTCCATCTCTACAATCTGGCGCGCGAACAGGGCGGCCATCTGCTGCTGACGGCGGGGCGTCCGCCCTCCCGCTGGCCGATCCGGCTGCCGGACCTCGCCTCCCGCCTTCGCGCCGCCCCGGCGGTAGCGGTCGCCGAACCCGACGACAGCCTGCTGGGCGCAGTGATGGTGAAGCTGTTCGCCGACCGGCAGGTGAGGGTGGGGGTGGAGGTGGTGGCCTATCTGCTGCCGCGCATCGAACGCAGCTTCGCCGCCGCGCGGCGGGTGGTGGCGGCGCTGGACGCCGCCAGTCTCGCCCGAAGGGGGCCGATCACCGTGCCGCTGGCGCGCACGGTTCTGGACGAACTTGAAAGACAGGAAGGATAGGAACGATGGATCTGGGCCTTAAGGGACGCAAGGCGATCGTCTGCGCCGCCAGCAAGGGGCTGGGCCGTGCCTGCGCCATGGCGCTGGCGGCCGAAGGGGTCGACCTCGTCATCACCGCGCGGACGGAGGCGACGCTGGAGAAGACGGCGCGGGAGATCACGGACGCGACCGGCGTCCACGTCACCCCCGTCGCCGGCGACATCACCACCGATGCCGGGCGCGCCGCCGCGCTGGCGGCCTGCCCGTCGCCGGACATACTGGTCAACAATGCCGGCGGCCCGCCGCCCGGCGATTATCATGATTGGGGGCGGGAGGAATGGCTTGCGGCCGTGGAGGCCAACATGCTGACCCCGATCCTGCTGATCAAGGCGGTCGCTGACGGGATGATCGAGCGGAAGTTCGGCCGCATCGTCAACATCACCTCCAGCGCGGTGAAGGCGCCGATCGGCATCCTCGGCCTGTCCAACGGCGCGCGGGCCGGCCTCACCGGTTTCGTCGCCGGGCTGGCGCGGGAGACGGTGGCCCACAACGTCACGATCAACAATCTGCTGCCCGGCCCGTTCGACACCGACCGGCTGCAGCAGAACATCGTCGCCGGGGCCAAGCGCACCGGTAAGGACGCGGAGGAGATTCGGAAGGCCCGCATGGCCTCCAACCCGGCCCGCCGTTTCGGCCGGCCGGAGGAATTCGGCGCCGCCTGCGCCTTCCTCTGCGCCTCGGGGTCCGGCTTCATCACGGGGCAGAACCTGCTCCTGGACGGCGGCGCGTTCCCCGGCACCCTCTAGAGAGGTTCCAGGCGGCGGGAGGCGGCGTTAATTCCGGGTCAAGGATTGAGGACTAAAGCTGGGAGGGTGACCGGACAACCATAGAGCCCCGAATCGAATGAGGATAAGCGGCGTCAGGCCCACCTTCCTGGTCTGGACATTGTCCGCGCTCTTCATGGCGATGATCGTCGGCGTCTTCCTGTCCCATTCCCTGCATGACTACCGTCACCGCCGGCAGGTGATCCTGGACGACGTTTCCTCCATCGCCCGTATCGTCAGCTCCCGCGCCGCCCATTCCTACGCCAGCGCGGTCAACCTGCTGCTCAAGACCCGGCAGCGGCTCCAGATGGCCGACCTCTCCCCCGGTCAAATCCTGGCCGAGGAATCGTATCAGGGGGTCGGCGTCGCGGCGATGGGGCTGATCGGTCTCGACGGCAGGATGATCGCCACCTCCAGCGGCGAGGGCGTCGGGGCCGACTTTTCCGGCCGTGACTATTTCCGGGCCATCGTCGACGGCAAGGTCTGGGACGAAGCCGCCATCGGCTCGGCCGTTGTCGGCGACGTCAGCGGCGCGCGGATCATCCCGTTCGCGCTCCCCATCCGGGAAGCGGACGGGACGCTGATTGCGGTCCTGGCCGTCGGCTACGATCTGGGCGCTCGCGTCAACGCCTTCGATGACCAGAGGCTGGGCGACAGCGGTTACGTCTCCCTTACCCGGCTGGACGGCTCCACCATCTATCACGACGGAGGGGACGGCGATCACGGCCAATCCAGGGAAGGGCTGGCCGCCATCGCCAAGGCCCTGCCCGATCGGAACGCCAGCGGCGATCCGCTGCTGAGGGAGATCGCGGTCATCGGGCTCGATGGGAAGGCCGCCTTCTTCGGTCGGGTCGAGGGCGTGCCGATCCTCTCCCACGTCGCGGTCGATGTCGGCGAACTGATGCAGCCCTGGTGGACGCAGGAGCTTATCCACGGCTCTGTCATCCTGCTCAGCCTTTCCGGCCTCGGCGTCCTGACCTTCCTGCTGTCCGTCCAGGTCGCCCGCCGGGAGAGGCTTCAGCAGCGGGTCCAGGCGGCGGTCGGGCGGCTCGCCCGGCAGTCGGAAACGATCGGCCGGCTGCTGGAGGTCGCCCACGGCGCCGATGGCGTGCGCCCCGACGCCGCAGCGGAACTCGCCCGGACGCTGGGCGCCGACCATGCCAGCCTCTGGCGGCTGGGAAGCTCGGGCTTCCGGTGCATCGGCGTCCGTGACGCCGCCTTCCCCTCCCATGAGGGGCTGTCGCTGGATGCCGGACCGCTCGCCGACATGCACGATCCCGACTGCCGGGTCGCGCGGGTCCTGCCGGACGGGCTGGTCTTCCGCCAGGACGGAATGGCGCATTTCCGCTCCAACGTGGCGGTCGCGCCGATCAGGGTCGATGGCGCGCTGTGGGGAATCCTCGCCGTCGCCTGCTCCGTCGATTCATGGGCCGCGGACGAGCTGAACTTCATCACCGCCGCGACGCTGCTGGCGGCGCTGGACGTCCAGTCGGAAGCGCGCCTGCGGGCGCAGCGGGAGGCCGAGGCCGCCAGCCAGGCCAAGTCCGACTTCCTCGCCAATATGAGCCATGAGCTGCGGACCCCGCTCAACGCCGTCATCGGCTTCGCCCAGGCGGTGCGCCACCTGCCCGACCTCAGCCGGGACCGAATACAGGGCTATGCCGACAATATCGATTCCGCCGGCCGGCACCTGCTGTCGATCATCGACGACGTGCTGGACACCATCCGCATCGGCTCCGGCGCGCTGGAGGTCGACCGCGAACGGCAGCCGCTGGCCGGCGTGGTGGAGGAGGCGGTCGCCATGGTCTCGCCCCTGGCCGACTCCGGCGGCGTCCGGATAGAGATCCTGGCCCCGCCGGACCTTGCCGCCGTGATCGACCGGCGGCGGTTTCGCCAGGTGCTCATCAACCTTCTGGGCAACGCCATCAAGTTCACGCCGCGCGACGGGTCGGTCACGGTGGCGCTGGCGTCCGGCCCGGACGACACGGTCGAAATCCGCATCGTCGACACCGGCATAGGCATGGCGCCCGATAAGGTGGAGGAGGCGTTCCGCCCGTTCCAGCAACTGGCGTCCCCGCTCTCGAAATCCGTCGGCGGCGTTGGTTTGGGCCTGCCCCTGTCCAAGCAACTGGTCGAACTCCAGGGCGGCTCCCTCGTGATCTCGACCGCCCCCGCCAGAGGCCTGACCGCCATCATCACCCTCCCCGCCGCCGCCTGACGATTCTCCTTTTTGGTCATTCCCGACTTGATCGGGAATCCATAGGCCCTCTCCGCGTCGCCGACGGAGCAGGAGCAGGCAGCGTCAAGGCTTTCGTCGACACCGTATGGATGCCGGATCAAGTCCGGCATGACGGACTTTGGGAAGACAGCGGGCCCACATGGTTCGACAGGCTCACCATGAGGAAGCGGAGCGAACCTTCCCCTTTTTGGTCATTCCCGACTTGATCGGGAATCCATAGGCCCTCTCCGCGTCGCCGACGGAGCAGGAGCAGGCAGCGTCAAGGCTTCCGTCGACACCGTATGGATGCCGGATCAAGTCCGGCATGACGGTCTTTGGGAGGACAGCGTGCCCACATGGTTCGACAGGCTCACCATGAGGAGGAAGGGGGATGCTTTTCCCCTCACCGCAGCGTGCGGGGCGTCGTGAAATGGATCAGCGTGCCTTCCGCGCCCTCCACCTCCGACCAGCGGTCGATCGGCAGTTCGATCGCGGCGAAAGCGCATGTCGGGAACTTCTCCGCCGCGTTCCGGCGCGCCTCGTCGTCGCCATGGACGGCCAGCCGCTCCAGGACCTGGTTGAGGCCTGGATTGTGGCCGACCACCATGAGGCTCGCCGCCTCGTCCGGCGCGGCCGCCACCCGGCGCAGGGCTCGTCCTGGCGAGGCAAGATAGAGCGCCTCTTCATAATCGATCGGCGGCGTCCGGTCCCATTGCGAGGCCATCCTCGCCAGCGTGTCCCGCGCCCGCCGGGCGGTGGAGCAGAGGATGCGGTCGGGGACGAATCCGTGGTCGGCGAGATACCGTCCCATGGCGGGACAGGCCTTCTCACCCCTCGCCGCCAGGGGGCGGTCATGATCGGACAGCCCGTCATCGCTCCAGTCCGACTTGGCGTGGCGCAGCAAATAGAGGGTCTTCATCGGTCGCCGGACTCCGGGATTCCATCGCTTCGCTTGGCGTGGTCGCGCGAACCGCTATATAACATTGAAGGGAGGACTTGGCAGGGAAGTCCTTGAAATTACGAAATTGTTACGTCGCTTCCCGCAGCGGCGGCGACATCCAGGACGACTTGTCCCATGACCATCGTTCCAGAGCCCATTCAGCCCGCGGTCGATCCCGCCTCGCCCGAACGCTTCATCAACCGTGAACTCTCCTGGCTCGCCTTCAATCAGCGCGTCCTGGAAGAGGCGATGAACGTCGCCCACCCGTTGCTGGAACGCGTGCGGTTCCTCGCGATCTCCGCCAGCAATCTGGATGAATTCTACATGGTCCGGGTCGCCGGACTGAAGGCGCAGGTGACGCTCGGCGTGAAATCGCCCAGCGCGGAGGGCCTGACCCCCCCGCAGCAATTGACGGCGATCCAGGCGAGGGTGACGGACCTGATGCAGGACCAGCAGGTCTGCTGGGGCCAGTTGCGGGAGGAGGCAGCAAAAGTCGGCATCCACGTTCTCGACGAATCGGAGCTGACGGACGCCGACCGCGACTGGCTCAACGGCAAGTTCCAGAACGACATCTTCCCGATCCTGACGCCGCTCGCCCTCGACCCGGCCCACCCGTTCCCGTTCATCCCGAATCTGGGATTCAGCGTCGCGCTGCTGCTGGAGAACCAGGCGGAGGGGGTGGAATTGAACGCGCTGGTTCCGATCCCCGGCCAGCTCGACCGCTTCATCCGCCTGCCGGGGGAGGGCATCCGTTTCTTTCTGGTGGAAGATCTGGTGATGATGTGCCTGGACATGCTGTTCCCGGGCTTTAAGGCGCTGGCCCACGGCGCTTTCCGCGTCATCCGCGACAGCGAGATGGAGATCGACGAGGAGGCGGAGGATCTGGTCAAGACCTTCGAAAGCGCGCTCAAGCGCCGCCGCCGGGGCAGCGTCATCCGGCTGGCATTCAACGCCGGGATGCCGGAAAGCCTGCGGGATTTCGTGCGCAAGGAGATCGGTGCCTCCCCGGATGACGTGTTCCCGCTGGACGGGCTGATCGGCCTCGTCGATACCAAGCAGATCATCGTGGATGAACGGCTGGACCTCCTGTTCCCGCCCTATAATCCCCGCTTTCCTGAGCGTATCCGCGATTTCGGCGGCGACTGCTTCGCGGCCATCCGGGCGAAGGACATCGTCGTCCACCACCCCTATGAGAGCTTCGACGTCGTGGTGCAGTTCCTGCGCCAGGCGGCGCGCGACCCGGATGTCGTCGCGATCAAGCAGACGCTCTACCGCACGTCCAAGAATTCGCCTATCGTAAGCGCGCTTATTGAAGCCGCCGATGCCGGTAAGTCGGTCACCGCGATGGTCGAGTTGAAGGCCCGCTTCGATGAGGAGGCGAACATCCGCTGGGCGCGCGACCTGGAACGCGCGGGCGCCCAGGTGGTCTACGGCTTCATGAACCTCAAGACCCACGCCAAGCTGTCGATGGTTGTCCGGCGGGAGGCGGGGGGCTTGCGCTCCTACGCCCATTTCGGGACCGGCAACTATCATCCGATCACGGCCAGAATCTATACGGATCTCAGCTTCTTCACCTGCGACCCGGACCTCTGCCACGATTCAGGGGCTATGTTCAACTACATGACCGGCTACGCCACGCCGCGGAAGATGGAGAAGGTGTCGATCGCGCCGCTGACGCTGCGCCGCCGGCTGATCGACCTGATCGAGACGGAGATCGCGAACGCCAAGGCGGGTCTGCCCGCCCAGATCTGGATAAAGCTGAACGCGCTGGTCGACAACGCCATCATCGACAAGCTCTATGAGGCCTCTCAGGCCGGCGTTGACATCGACATGGTGATCCGCGGCATCTGCTGCCTGCGCCCCGGCGTTCCCGGCCTGTCGGAGAATATCAGGGTCCGGAGCATCGTCGGCCGGTTCCTGGAGCACAGCCGCATCGTCTGCTTCGCCAATGGCGCAAAGCTGCCTTCGCGCGACGCCAAGGTCTTCATCTCATCGGCCGACTGGATGGAGCGGAATTTCGACTGGCGGATCGAGACGCTGGTGCCCATGGAGAATCCGACCGTCCACCGGCAGGTGATGGAGGAGATCATGGTCACCAACTTCTCCGACGAAACGAATAGCTGGACACTGGCGCCCGACGGGTCTTATCACCGGGTGACGGCCGCGGAGGGTGCGTTCAGCGCCCATCGCTACTTCATGACCAATCCCAGCCTGTCCGGTCGGGGAAGCGCGCTCAAGGAGCAGGCTCATCGCGGACCCAGGCTGGTAAGGAAGATGCAGACCTGATCGATGCCGCGATCGGCCTTCAAGATCGGCCTGATAGACCGGATCCGGACCCGCCGGGTCGGCGTCATCGATATCGGCTCGAACTCCATCCGGCTGGTCGTCTATGACCGGCTCGCCCGCTCTCCTGTTCCGGTCTTCAATGAAAAGGTGCTGTGCGGCCTGGGCCGTGACCTGGGACGCACCGGTCGCCTCAACCCCGACGGGGTCAGGCTGGCGATCGCGAACCTCTCCCGCTTCGTCCAGCTTCTGGAGGGGATGAGGGTCGACCGGGTGGACGTGCTGGCCACCGCCGCCGTCCGCGATGCGGAGGATGGGGAGGCCTTCGTCGCTGAGGTTCATCGCCGCAACGGGCTACGCATGTCCATCGTCAGCGGCACGGAGGAGGCACGGTTGAGCGCCATGGGCGTGCTCTCCGGCCAGCCCGACGCCGACGGCGTGATGGGCGATCTCGGTGGCGCGTCGGTGGAGCTTGTCGGCCTCGACCGGGCGGAGATCGGGGAGCAGGTGACCCTGCCGCTCGGCCCCTTCCGTCTGATGGATGCGAAAGGCGACCTCAGGGATGTCGTCTCGGACCAGTTCGCCGGCCAGGAATGGCTCAGGGACTATCGCGGCCGGACCTTCTATCCCGTCGGCGGCAATTGGCGGGCGCTGGCGAAGATCCACATGATCCAGCGCGGCCATCCGGTTCACATCATCCATCAATATGCCGTTCCGGCCGCCGACCTCGCCCAGCTCGCCGGGCTGATCGCCCGGCAGCACAAGGGGTCGCTGGAGAAGGTCGCCGGGGTTTCCAAGCGCCGGCTCGAGACACTGCCCTATGCCGCGCTGGTGATGGAAGGCCTGCTCGCGGCGCTCAAGCCCCGGCACGTCGTCTTCTCCGCCTTCGGCCTGCGGGAGGGGCACCTGTTCGACCTTCTGTCGCCGGAGGAACGCGCGCTCGATCCGCTCATCGAAGGCTGCCTGGACATCGCGCGCAGCCATGACCGGTTCGGCAAGGTCGGGCGGCTTGCCGACTGGATCGCCGGCCTGTTCGCCGACGAACCGGCGCCTCACGCCAGGCTGCGGCGGGCGGCGTCGCTGCTCAGCGACTTCTGCTGGGACGAACATCCCGACTACCGCTCCAACCATGCCTTCTTCCGCACGCTCCGCCTGCCGATCGCCGGGCTGGACCATGCCGATCGCGTCTTCCTGGCCTCGGCGCTCTACGCCCGCTATGGCGGCAATCCCGGCGACAAGCTGACCCGCTCCATGTGCGACCTCCTGAGCGACGACGATCGGGGGCGGGCGTCTCTCGTCGGCGCAGCGCTCCGCCTCGGCCACACACTTTCCGGCGGCGCGGTGTCGGTCCTCGACGACACAAGACTGCAACTGACGGACGATTCCGTCCTGCTCTGGCTGCCGGCGGAAAATGAATGCCTGGGCGGCGACGTGGTCCAGCGCCGCCTCGACTCCGTCGCCAAGGCCCTCGGCCGCACCGGCCGCATCATGGTCGACCCTCCCACGGAGCTTCGGGTCGGCGCCTGACAGGTACTTTGTCGGTCTTTCCCGACCTGATCGGGAATCCATAGGCCCTCGCGGCGTCCCCGACGGCGCAAGCACTGCCGCCGTCTTGGCTTCCATCGATACCGTATGGGATTCCCGATCAAGTCCGGAATGACCAATAAAAACAATGTTATGCTGGACTGATCCAGCATCCATAGGTCCTTTCTGCGTCGCCGACGGTGCAGGAGCTGGCGTCGTCCTCGGACCTAACCCACCGGCACCGCCTTCACCTGTCCGGCCTCGATCGCCAGAGCGACCCGGCCGTGTTTCAACGCCAGGGCGTCCTCGCCGAACATCTCCCGCCGCCAGCCATGGAGCGCCGGCACGTCGGCCTCGTCGTCAGCCGCGATCAGTTCCAGATCGCTGGCGCTGGCGACCAGCTTCTGCGCCACGTCGTTGGCCTCGCACTTCATCTTCAGCAGCACGCGCAGAAGATCCACCGTCGGCCCCAGCCCCTGGGGAAGGGCCGGCTTCTGCTCCGGCTTCGGACGCTGGTCCCTGGGCAGCGCCAGCGCGCGCTCTATCCCCGCCAGCAGGCCCGTCCCCTGCCAGCCCTCGGCCATGGATTTGCTGAGGCCGCGCGTCCGCGCCAGCTCCTCGGTCGTCTTCGGGGCGTGGGCCGCGATCTCCATCAGCGCGTCGTCGCGCAGGATGCGGCCGCGCGGCTGGTTGCGCTTCTGCGCCTCTGTCTCCCTCCACGCCGCCAGTTCCCGCAGGATCGCAAGGAACCTCGGATCGCTGGATCGGGTCTTGATCCGCTGCCAAGCGTCTTCCGGCTGTGTGATGTAGGTGCCGGCATCGGTCAGCACCTTGAGTTCTTCTCCCAGCCATTTCTCCCGGCCGGTCTCCGCAAGCTGTGCCCTCAGCTTCTCATAGGCCGGGCGCAGATGGATCACGTCCGCAAGCGCGTAGTGAAGCTGCTTTTCGGTGAGCGGACGGCGCGACCAGTCGGTGAAGCGGGAGCTTTTGTCGATCCGCGCGCCCGCCAGCTTCGTCACCAGCGTCTCATAGCCCACCGAATCGCCGAACCCGCAGACCATCGCGGCGATCTGCGTGTCGAAGATCGGCGTCGGCACCGCGCCGGTCAGCTTGACGAAGATCTCCACATCCTGCCGCGCCGAATGGAAGACCTTCAGCACGTTCTGGTCGGCCATTAGCGCGAACAGCGGCGCCAGGTCGATCCCCGGCGCCAGCGGATCGATCGCCGCGGCTTCCTCCGGCCCCGCGATCTGCACCAGGCACAGGATCGGCCAATAGGTGCTCTCGCGCATGAATTCGGTGTCGATGGCGATGTAGTCGGCGGACGCCTGCCGGGCGCAGAACGCCGCCAGTTCGGCCTGATCGGTGATGAGAGTCGTCATGACAGGGGCTTTACCACGCGGAACGCGCGGGCGGAAGCCGGGCGGAACCCCTGTTCCTTGGCCGGAACATGCGCTAAGACGTGCGCCCGTTATTCTCTTGCATCCCCCGTGAAGAAAAGCTTTCCCATGCACGCCTATCGCACCCACACCTGCGGCGAACTGCGCGACAGCCACGCCGGCGAGACCGTCCGGCTTTCGGGCTGGGTCCATCGCAAGCGCGATCACGGCAACCTGCTGTTCATCGATCTGCGGGACGCCTACGGGCTGACCCAGTGCGTGATCGACACCGACAAAGCCCATTTCGCGGCGGCGGAGCAGGTGCGGGTGGAAAGCGTCCTCACGGTCACCGGCAGGGTCGTCGACCGCACGACTGAGACGGTGAACGACAAGCTGCCCACCGGCCGGATCGAAGTGAAGATCGAGGATCTGGAGCTTCAGTCCGCGGCCCAGGTGGTCCCGCTCCAGGTCAATTCCGATGAGGATGCGGGCGAGGATGTGCGCCTCCGCTACCGGTTCCTCGACCTCCGGCGCCAGAAGATGCAGAAGAACATCGCGCTTCGCTCCGACGTCATCTCCTCCATCCGCCGGCGGATGATCGAGCAGGGGTTCCGCGAGTTCCAGACGCCGATCCTCACCGCCTCCAGCCCCGAGGGCGCGCGCGACTTCCTGGTGCCGGCGCGCCAGCATCCGGGCAAGTTCTACGCGCTGCCCCAGGCCCCGCAGCAGTTCAAGCAGCTTCTGATGATGGCCGGCTTCGACCGGTACTTCCAGATCGCGCCCTGTTTCCGGGATGAGGACAGCCGCGCCGATCGCAGCCCCGGCGAATTCTACCAGCTCGATTTCGAGATGAGCTTCGTCACCCAAGAGGACGTGTTCGCGGCCATCGAACCCGTGCTCTACGGCGTGTTCGAGGAATTCGCCTCGTTCACCGGCGCGCCCCGCGCCGTGACGAAGCCGCCGTTCCCGCGCATCGCCTATGCCGATGCGATGCTGTCCTACGGCACCGATAAGCCGGACCTCCGCAACCCGCTGGTCATCGTCGACGTGACGGAGGTGTTCTCCCGCGAGGATGTGGAGTTCAAGGCGTTCCGGAACGTCATCGCCAAGGGCGGCGTCGTCCGCGCCATCCGCGCGCCGAAGGTCGCCGACCGGCCGCGCAGCTTCTTTGACAAGCTGAACGGCTGGGCGCAGGAGGAAGGGGCCCCCGGCCTCGGCTACATCCTGTTCCAGGATGGGCAGGGCAAAGGCCCGATCGCCAAGTTCGTGCCGGAGGCGGCCCAGGCCGCCCTGAAGGACGCGGCCGGGCTGGCGGACGGCGACGCCATCTTCTTCGTCTGCGACCAGCGGCCGGCGGCGGAGAAGATGGCCGGCAAGGCGCGCACCCGGATCGGCCAGGAGATGGACCTGATCCGCGACGACGAGTTCAAGTTCTGCTGGATCGTCGACTTCCCGATGTACGAGCTGAACGAGGAAACCGGCCAGGTCGATTTCAGCCACAACCCGTTCTCCATGCCCCAGGGCGGGCTGGAGGCGCTGGAGACGATGAACCCGCTGGACATCAAGGCCTTCCAGTACGACATCGTCTGCAACGGCGTGGAGCTGTCCTCAGGCGCGATCCGGAACCACAAGCCGGAGATCATGTACAAGGCCTTCGCCATCGCCGGCTATGCGCCCGAGGTGCTGGAGGAGAAGTTCGGCGGCATGCTGTCGGCCATGAAGTTCGGCGCCCCGCCCCATGGCGGCTCCGCCCCCGGCATCGACCGGATCGTCATGCTGCTGGCCGACGAGCCCAACATCCGCGAGGTCATCGCCTTCCCGATGAACCAGCGCGCCGAGGATCTCCTGATGGGCGCCCCGGCGGAAGTCGACCCGGCCCGTCTGAGGGAACTCCACATCCGCCTGGAACTGCCCAAGACGATGGTCACGAAGGCGGGGTAGAAGCCGCCTTTTCAGCATTGTTTTTATTGGTCATTCCGGACTTGATCCGGAATCCATGCGATGTCGACGGTGGCAGGGACCGTACACGCTCTTGCGCCGCCGGTGACGCGTCGAGGGCCTATGGATTCCCGATCAAGTCCGGAATGATCAATTAAGTCGCCATCGGCCCCAGCAGGTGAAGCTCCGCGGCCTCTCCCGCCTCGATCGTCACGATGGCGTGCTGGTCGAAGATCGCGGCGATCTCGATGGCGCGGTCCAGCGGCAGGTCGAGCACGAACAGACCTTCCTCCGGCGTCCATTCCGGGTCTTCACCGACGCCCAGATGGGGCAGGGCGGTCAGGCCGGCCATGCGGATCATCCGGTCGAGGCGCGTTCCGGCCAGCCGGTTCTCTTCCTCCGGTGTTTCGATGCTGCGCGGGTTCCAGGCCGTGATGAAGGTGCCGGTCCGCGCGTTCAGCCGGGAGAACAGGGCGTCGATCTCCGTCGACGGCTGACCGATCGTGACCGTCAGTTCCAGCTCGCCATCATGGGCGATATAGCGAGTGCCGTGGTAGGCGTCGATCAGGGCGGTGTCTGGCATGGCGCCAGCATCATGTCATCCTAATCTATGATTCGCCAGAACCCGTTCTCCTCCTGGCAGGCGACCCCCGACACCGTCTGCTCGATGCCGTTCTCGATCACCGGCCGCTGATAGGGCGCGCATGCCTCCGGCGCCTGCTTCGCGCCGCCGCCACGCAGGACCAGCGGCATGTCCGCCCCGCCGGGCTGCGCCACCTGCACCGTATCCGTATCGACGCTGGCGACGATCGTTTCCGTCGTCGCGGAGGTCACCAGCGCACCGAAGGCGACGCCCGCGACAAGGGCGAGCGGCGCGCCGATCAGCGCATATCTGAGGAAGGGGGTGAGGGTGAACGCCATGGCCGGTCGCCTTCTTCTGCTGTTCCCGGAAAGGGAAGGGTCGCAGCGAGGGAACGTCGGCGCCGGGCATTCGATCCGCCGCCCCGATCATACCACGCGATCGCCCGGATTCCGCCCTGAGAAGAAGGCGTCCAGATTGTCCAGCGCACGGAATCCCATGGCGTTGCGCGTCTCCACCGTCGCGCTGCCCAGATGGGGCAGGAGGAAGGTGTTGGCCAGGTCCCGATAGCCCGGGTGGACATTGGGCTCTCCCTCGAACACGTCCAGCCCGGCGGCGGCCAGCTTCCCGGTCTTCAGCGCGGCGATCAACGCCTCGTCGTCGACCACCGCGCCACGCGCCGTGTTCACCACGATCGCCCCGTCCGGCAGCTTCGCGATCGTCTCCGCGTTCAGCAGCCGGTTCGTCTCCGGCGTCGCCGGACAATGCAGCGACAGGAAGTCGGAAACCGCCAGCAGACTGTCGAGATCGCCATGGAAGATCGCGCCCTCGGCCTCCCCGTCCGGCAGCGGGCGGCGGTTGTGATAGTGGATCTCCATGTCGAAGGCGCGGGCGCGGCGGGCGAGCGTGCGGCCGATCCGCCCCATCCCGACGATGCCCAGCCGCTTGCCGGTCATGTGCGTCGCCAGCATCTGGGTCGGCGTCCAGCCGGTCCAGCCATCGGCGCGGATCATCCTGTCGCCCTCGCTGGCCCGCCGCGCCGCGCCCAGCATCAGCAGCAGCGCGACATCCGCCGTCGCGTCGGTCAGCACGTCGGGCGTATTGCTGACCATCAGCCCGCGCTCCTTCGCGGCGGCGAGATCGATATGGTCGACGCCGACGGAGAAGGTGGCGACCGCCCTGACGCTTTCGGGCAGGCCTTCGATCGCCGCTTGATCCAGCCGGTCGGACGCGCAGGCCAGGATGGCGTCCGCCCCCTCCGCCTTCCGGGTCAGCGTCGGCCCGTCATAGGCCGTATCCTCCGGATTGAGGCGCACATCGTAGTCGCGGGCGGCGCGATCCTCGACCGCCTGGGGCAGGCGGCGCGTGATCAGGAGCGTGGGGCGGGTTGTGGGCACGGGTGGCGTCTCCTCGGAAAAGCCGCATTGACAGGGCTTGGTCTTGTGGAATTTCGCTTTAAGCTGCTTATCCGATTATCGCGTCGGCGGAAACCCGGAGCCCAGCCCGTTGTATCACCATTCCTCCCACCCTCTCGCCGCCGCCGCCGCAACTCTGGCTGCGATCCTGGCGATGGTCCCCACCGCTCCGACCGTCGCGGCGTCGTGGGAGATCGCGCCCCACCGGGCGGTCTACAGCCTCGACCTTGCGATCGCGCGGGGCGGGGCGACCGTCTCCGACGTCGACGGACGGATGGAATTCCAGTGGGGCGAAAGCTGCGACGGCTGGACGGTCGAGCAGACCTACGACATGACGCTCTATTACCAGCAGGGCGGGGCGGTCACGCTGGAATCCCGCTATGCAAGCTGGGAATCGAAGGACGGGCTGCACTTCACCTTCACCAACCGCAACAGCACCAACGGCGTCGTCGACGAGGAGACGAGGGGCGAGGCGACCCTGCCGGCCGCCGGGGAGGCGGGCGAAGCCATCCTCCGGCTGCCGGAGGAGGTGGTCTATTCGCTGCCGGCCGGCACCATGTTCCCGACCGACCACACGCTGCGCCTGCTCGACATGGCGACCGGCGATTCCGGGGATCGGTTCTTCGTCACCTACCTGTTCGACGGGACGGAGGCGGACGAGACGCTGGAACTGTCCTCCGTGATCGGCCCGCGCGTGGCGCCCGCCGATACCGGCGATCCGCTGCTCGACAGGCCGTCATGGCGGGTCGACATGGCCTATTTCACGGCCTCCGGCCAAACCTCCACGCCGGACTATGAGATCGGGGTTCAGCTTCTGGACAATGGCGTGGTCACGGAAATCCTCATCGACTATGGCGATTTCTCCGTCCGGGCCGACCTGGAGGAGGTGGAGCCGATCGAAGGCGGCTGCTGACGCTCCGGCCGCCTTCGCCGGCCTACCGGCGCGCGGGGAAGCCGCGCCCCCTGATGATCGCACCCTTGCCCAGCTTCGCCCGCACCGCGTCGATCGCCTGGTCGATCTTCTTCCGCCGGCCCGTATCGGGGTCCAGCAGATCGGGCGGGTCGGCTTCCGCCCCCGGCCGCAATTCTCCCGCCCCGATTCCGATCAGCCGGTAGCGCGGGCCGGTCGTCTCCGCCGCCAGCATCGGCAGCGCCGTCTCATAAAGCGTTTCGCTAAGCTGCGTCGGGCTTCCCAGGCGGCGGCTTCGCGTCAGGATGCGGAAATCCGCCGTCTTCAGCTTCAGCGTCACCGACCGCCCGGCCAGCCCCTTGGCCTTCAGCCGGTCGGCGACCTTCTCGCACAGCGGCCAGAGAATCGCCTTCAGGGACTCCAGGTCGCCGATGTCCCGGTCGAACGTCGTTTCCGACGATATGCTCTTCGTCTCCCCGCGCGGGTCGACGCCGCGGTCGTCCAGCCCGCGCGCGAATCGGTAGAGACGCCGGCCGATGATGCCGTAGCGGCGCATCAGCTCCGTCTCCTCATGGCGCAGCAGGTCGGCGATCGTCCTGATCCCGTCGGCCGCAAGCGTTCCCTGGAACACCTTGCCGACGCCCCAGATGTCGCCGACGGGCCGGACGGCGAGGAAGCCCGGCGCCTCCGCCCGGCCGATCACCGCGAACCCACGCGGTTTGTCCAGGTCCGACGCCAGCTTGGCCAGGAACTTGTTGTAGCTGAGGCCGATCGACGCCGTGATGCCGATCTCGGTCTCGATCCGCCGCACCAGCCGGGCGCAGGTCTGCGCCGGGCTGCCATGGTGGAGGAGGGCGGTGCCCGAAAGGTCCAGGAACGCCTCGTCGATGGAGATCGGCTCGACCAGCGGCGTCACCGATTCCATCAGCGCACGCACCTGGCGCCCGACCTCGACATATTTCCGCATGTCGGGCTTGATGACCACCGCGCCGGGGCAGGCGGCCAGCGCTTTGAACATCGGCATCGCGGAGCGCACGCCATAGAGCCGGGCGACATAGCAGGCGGCCGTCACCACGCCGCGCACGCCGCCGCCGACGATCACCGGCTTGTCCGCCAACTCAGGCTTGTCCCGCTTCTCCACCGTGGCGTAGAAGGCGTCGCAATCCAGATGGGCGATCGACAGGTCGTGAAGCTCGTCATGGATCGTGAGGCGCGGCGACCCGCAGCCGGGGCAGCGGCCGTTAGCCGGCCTGGAGGGCAGGGAAGCCGCGCAATCCCGGCAAAGGCCCCGCCGGAGAGCGATGTCCGTCATCCCAGGATCATCGCCTGTCTCCGCCCCCGGCGGAATATCGTTCGTGACGCGTTCTCACTATTTTTTAACGAATTCACGTTAACCAAAAAAGGTGTATTGGTGAGTTCGATTATGAACTCGCCTCATCCGGTGCTTTGGTTGTGCCGGTCAACCTTAGGGCGTAGTCTCGATATAGCTAATATACTGCGCCTGGGCGACTTTAAGGGACCAAGGAATGGCCAAGACCGTTTTGATCGTCGAAGACAATGAGCTGAACATGAAGCTCTTCCACGATCTGCTTGAGGCGCACGGCTACACCACGCTGCAGACCAAGGACGGCATGGAAGCCCTGAAGATCGCCCGGAAGGAACGTCCGGACCTGATCCTCATGGATATCCAGCTTCCTGAGGTCTCCGGCCTGGAGGTGACCAAATGGATCAAGGAGGATGACGATCTCCGCGCCATTCCGGTCATCGCCGTCACGGCCTTCGCGATGAAGGGCGATGAGGAGAAGATCCGGGAGGGCGGCTGCGAGGATTATATCGCCAAGCCGATCTCCGTCGCCAGGTTCCTGGAAACCGTTCAGCGCTATCTGAATTAGGAATCCGATGTCCGCACGTATCCTCGTCGTCGACGACGTTCCGCCGAACGTCAAACTGCTCGAAGCCAAGCTGTCGCGGGAATATTACGATGTCGTCACGGCGTCGGACGGCTATCAGGCGCTGGAGCGGGCGGGCGCGGATGCGCCGGACATCATCCTGCTGGACGTCATGATGCCGGGCATGGACGGGTTCGAGGTCTGCCAGCGCCTGAAGTCCGATCCGAAGACCATGCACATCCCGGTCGTGATGGTGACGGCGCTCAGCGATGTCGCCGACCGGGTGCGCGGGCTGGAGGCCGGCGCCGATGATTTCCTGACCAAGCCGGTCAACGACGTGGCGCTGTTCGCCCGCGTCCGCTCGCTCATCCGCCTGAAAATGATGATGGATGAATGGCGCGCCCGGGAACATACCTCGGGCGAACTGGGGGTCATCTCCTCCCAGGCGTCGGAGCTCATGGAGGCGGCCGACTGCGCCCGTGTGCTGATCGTGGAGGACAGCGCCGTCGACCTTGAGAAGATCGTGGAGACGCTGGAGCGCGACCATGACCAGATCGCCGCGTCCGGTAATTGCAAGCAGGCGCTGGACCTTGCCCTCAACGGCGACTACGAACTGGTGGTGCTCAGCCTGACGCTGCTGGATGAGGACGGGCTTCGCCTGCTGTCCCAGATCAGAAGCCACGAACGCACGCGCCAGACGCCCGTCCTGCTGCTGGCCGACGATGGCGACCTGCCGCGCATCGCCAAGGGGCTGGAGCTCGGGGCCAATGACTATCTCCTGAAGCCGATCGACCGGAACGAGCTGCTGGCCCGCGCTCGCACGCAGATCCGCCGCAAGCGCTATCAGGACCGTCTGCGCCTGAATTATGAGCAGAGCCTGTCGATGGCGCTGACCGACAGCCTGACCGGCCTGTTCAACCGGCGCTACCTGAACGCCCATCTGGGCCGGGTGCTCCAGAGGATCGAAGAGACGCGCAAGCCCGTCTCCGCCATCCTGTTCGACATCGATCATTTCAAGAAGGTCAACGACACTCACGGCCACATGATCGGCGACGAGGTGCTGAAGGAGGTCTCCGAACGCATCCGCCGCAATCTGCGGAATTTCGACATGGTCGCGCGGTTTGGGGGGGAGGAGTTCATCATCGTGATGCCCGACGCCCCGGTCGACGCCGCCGCCCTGGTCGCCGAACGGCTGCGCCTGCGCATCGCCGACGAGCCGTTCCAGGTCTCCGGCCCCGCCGGCACGCTGGACATCACGGTCAGCCTGGGCGTCACCACGACCGACGACCCCTCGATCCGGCCGGAGGAATTCATCCGCAAGGCCGATGTCGCGCTCTACGAAGCCAAGGGCATGGGCCGCAACCGCGTCGTCATAGACGGCATGGACGACCTCCCCCCCGACATCCGCGCCGCCGCGAATATGCGGTGAGGCGACTTGATTGTATCTCAATCGAGATACATATTAAGTGCAGCCTTGGAGGATGAAATGAACGCACAGACATCGATGCTGCATGTCCGCGTGGATGACGAGACGAAGCGGGAGGCTACTGCCGCGCTGAACGCCATGGGCCTTTCGATGTCCGACGCCGTCCGCCTGTTCCTCCGGCGGGTGGTGACCGACCAGGCGCTTCCGCTGGAACTGAAGGTCCCGAACGCCGAAACCCGCGCGGCCATGACGGAGGCTGAACACCTGACCCAGCTTCACGCAGCGCGGTTTGCATCTTCCGAAGAACTGTTTGCCGATCTTGAAAAGAACCGCGGCAAGTAAGCGGGCGTCGCTGCCGCGGCTGGCGGATTACGCGAAATCGTTTCTGAAGGACTGGGAACGGCTATCCCGCTCCGGCCGATACGACATGAACCGGCTGAAGGAAGCGATGCTGCTATTAATGATGAACGAAGGGCAACTCGGACCTGAATGGCTCGATCATCCGCTCAAGGGCGGATGGGACGGATTCCGGGAATGCCATATCGGCGGCGACTTCCTGTTGATCTACAAGGTCACCGAGAAGGGCAAGGTCGGAACAGTCATCTTCGTCCGCGCCGGGACTCATGCCGAACTGTTTGAGGAATAAACATCCCTCACCCAACCCTCTCCCACAAGGGGAGAGGGCTAACAATGAGCAACCGGAAAGAGGGGTGACAAGTTAGCCCGGAGACATGGGTTACAGGTTTTGTGGTTTGTTCTGTAGCGCATGGGGTCTGGACGGCCGTCCAGACCCCATGCGCATGAATCCTTGCCT